>CAZVNH010000140.1:4919-6993 GCA_964628575.1 uncultured Thermoplasmatales archaeon
TTTGCGGTTTATCCATTTAAAAATGATGGCTCAAGTAAGAAGATATGGTATGAAAAACACATGTCAAGAATTAATGAATTTATTGATTTAATAACAGATCCATATAAAATTGAAATAGATAGTCAATATCATTGCTTAATCTATGTAGGAGAAGTCAACTAATTTATTAGATATTGACTTTAGATGCATAATCTATACTTTAGGTTCAAACAAGACATTAGGTGCAAAGCTACTCTCTGATAATTAGTTTTTTTATGATGTATTATACGTATGGATAAATATAATAATCCTTATGATTGTTATTTTCATTTGTTATAAAATTAATGTTTCTCTTTTTGTCAAATACCAAGATATATGAAAGAAACTTTGTTCTAAGGTCTTTTCTAATTTTCTGTATCTTAATACGATCATTGTCAATTCTACTCCTAAACTTTTTATCAGATTCTCCTCTCGTTCTTCTAAGTTTTAACTCGATTATTACTAATGGTTTATTGAATCCATATCCTTTGGATGGGAGTTTTAAACCGCCTATTTCTCGAGTTATTAAAGATGATACGTTGAGTATTACTATGTCTGATCTATATTTCAGCGATCCAGAATGACCATACCATCTTACTTCACAATGAATAGGAATAGATTTTGTACCATCTTGACAATCATGAATTGTATTAAAATCACCTAGTAGCATATGATATAAATAACAACGGACATCTTCTTCTGTTAGAAACTTTTCTGGATATTTATTAAACTCTGCTATTAATTGATTTATCTTGCATTCTACTTTCTTTTTAATTTCCCCTTGATTCATTTTTTCCAAACTCTAAAAAGAATCATCAAATCAACTTTTCAAGATTCTTTTCAGGTAAAACAAATAATAAAATTTTATTTAAGATTTAGTGAGGAAAATTAGGAATAAAAATGCAAAACAGAACAAAAGTGCAAAGTCGTTAATGAGAGAAATGATAAATAAACCTAAACATTATTGTTTAATAATAACTCCAAGTATATAATATGAAAAGCCATAATCATGAATTTTGATTAATTTAAATATAATTTGAAAATGGGTAGAAAAAAATAATATTTATGCGGAGTTTGAATGGTTACTAATTAGCCATATATATGTCTACCCATTTTATATTATGTTATTTTGAGTTTTTGTATTTAGTTGTTATGTTATATTTTATATCAAAATCATATGTTTTTTGTTATAAATTATATGTTAACAATTGTTATTGTAAGTTTTATTAGTATTTTTTCATTATATGCTTGTAAAAAGGGAGGAAAAAATGAATTTAACAAGCATTCATTTTACAGATATGATAACCGAATTGAAAGTATATAAATATTCTGAAATAACCGCTACTGGAATTGATGATTTTATAGATGAAATGTATGTTGCGTATGTTGATTTATTAGGATTTTCAAAAACATTAAGAATCTCAACTAAAGGAGCGGTTAATAAAGTTGGGAGATTTCATACTGCATTAGATATTGCATTTGGTAATCTAACAAAAGTATCAACTTATCGGTTTACAGATGGTGCATTTATTATTTTTAATGATTTAAAAATTGGTTTAATAGGATTGATGAATTTTATTAATTATTTACTTGCGCTTAATGCTATTTTGTTAATTGATGATAAAAATAAAGGATTGGGTAGAAAAAGTTTTGTTCATCTTGTAATTCCAAGAATATCTGTTTGTTTTGGTGAAACGTTAACTATTAACGAATCAAATAGAAAAATAATATTTGATTTCGATATTAATGAAAATCTAATTGCTGGAGCGGCTATTGAAAAAGCATATCGATATGAAAAAATATCTCCACCTTTTGGAATATTTCTTGATAAAGAAGTATTAAAGAATCTATTAAATGAAAATGATCTATGGACAAAAAATGGCGCTGGAAAAACTGCATTTGAATATTTAGAGTCGTGCTATAATAATAATGGTTATTTTAAATATTATAATCGATATAGTGAAGGAGCAACATTACCATGGTTGTTATTGTCTCCAAGACATAATTTAGGAAATCGGATTCATAAAGCAATAAATATGGATATAAAACTACGTGT
>CAZVNH010000141.1:0-6980 GCA_964628575.1 uncultured Thermoplasmatales archaeon
GTTAAGAACATGGTTGAAGGAACACCTTGTGAAGTTGTTGAAATAATAGACCGTACAGGTATGGCTGGTGAAGCATCTCAAGTTAAAGTTAGAGTGCTAGATGGAATCGACAAAGGAAAAATTATTACAAGAAATGTAATTGGACCTATACAACTCGGTGATATTCTTATGCTAAGCGAAACTCAGAGGGAAGCAAAACGTCTTGGAGGACCACGTTAAGAGGAATTATAAATGGTAGAAAGACGATCTTGTTCATTTTGTGGAAATGAAATCGAACCTGGAACTGGAAAAATCTTTGTAAAAAAAGATGGAACAGTATATCACTTTTGTAAAAATAAATGTCAAAAAAACATGCTTGAATTAAAACGTATTCCTAGAAGGGTTAGATGGAGCAAGCATTACGCAAAAAAATAATGCTTTTAAAATTGATCTATTTTTATATGCATATATAGGTACATATGCATATTTATCTATATATTTAAATATAAACACTATATTTTTTGATATATAGAAAGATATATATCTATATAAGTTATTTGCTACAGCAATATTCAGAGCTTCTTATAAAAAGATATGCCTTCGCATATAATAATTCTGAATAGATAAATAATAGGAGTAGATGGGAAATATGCACTTAAAAAATAAATTAAAAAGAACTAGAATTCTTAAAAAGATTTCGAGCTGTTATATTATAACTTTATTATTATTTGCGTCATTTATTACATTAATGCAAATAGTAAAAGCTGATGGTCCAACTGGTGATGTTATTACTATATATGTTGATAATGGTGGTCTCCAAGAAACATCAGAATTTGATGATGGTCAATCTGTAATTGTGAATGCATCTATGGATAATATTTCCAATGATCCAACAGGTCAACCATATTGGATGGTTGCACAAAATAATGACACAGGTGATTGGATTAGATTTCCGGTATCAGATAACGAATCGTATCTTATGGTTATAAGTAATACTGCTTCAGATGGAGAATATTGGGGATACTTTAATTTAAGTAGTGTTGAGGAGTCTACTAATGCTTCGATGGGAGTTGATGCTATTCTTCAGGTTGCTGATGGAGATACAGTATATATCTATGAACATAGCAGTGGTCTATGGGATTATGATTCTGAAGTTGCTAATAAAGAAATTACAATTAGTTTTAGTGGAGGTGGTAATGATCCTCCGGAGATTTTTGAGAACTCAGATAGTACTGGAATTACAAATTCTTCATATACTTTTAATGTTAGTGTTTATGATAGTGATGGTATTAATTCAGTATGGGTTGACTACAATTATAACTCAACACATCATAATCAATCAATGTCTGATGTCGGAGATAATTATTATGAATACCAGCTAGTTTGGGAAGGTGTTGAGGAACTTGTCAATTTTACTATTGCTGCTAATGATACGAATAATAACTGGAACTCAACCACAGATCAAGTAAATGTTGTCGATACAAGTGGAGAGAATCATCCTCCAAACAAGCCAAGTAATGAGGTTCCGCCCAATGAATCAACAAATAGATTAGTTAGTCAAACCTTGAGTTGGTCCTGTTCAGACCAAGATCTTGATGATATTACATATGATGTTTATTTTGATAATTCTACTCCTCCTACTAAACAAGAGTCAAATCAGTCTGGTACATCTTATGATCCTGGTACTTTAAGTAATAATGAGACATATTATTGGTATATTGTTGCTTGGGATGAGCATGGTTTAGCAAATACTAGTGATTTTTGGTGGTTTACTACTGAAATAGGTAGTGGCGGTGGTTCAGCTAGTATTTCAGGATATGTCTTAGATGAAGATACACATGATGGTATTTCTGGAGCAACAGTTGAAATATTTGATAATTCTAGTAGTTATTCGAATATGACTTCAACTGATGGAGATGGATATTACAACTTTTCAGGTTTATCAGCTGGGACATATGATATTAAAACCTATAAAGACGGAGGTTTTCAACCTATCTGGAATACAAGTATCATACTTGGTGATGACGAGCATATTGCAAATTCTAATTTTATGGTCTCAATTGGTGAAGGTGGAGGTGATACGCCTGTTGAGAATATTACAGTAATGGGTTATGTTTTTCAGGAAAATACAGATGAACAACCAGTTGAAAATTGTAATGTTATTGTTGTTACAGATGGAGATGAAAACGATATTAGGAATACTACAACTACAAATGAAGAAGGATTCTATATGATGACATTTTTACCAAATCAAACAGCTGTTAGTAATGGTAATCAGGACATTCAATTTATATTTGAAGCGAATAACTATGAACCATATTATCATCCTGAAGATGGAGGTTTTGGTATCCAATATTTAATGAGTAACCAAAATGAAGAAGGGATCTTTATAATGAATGATATATTCATAAACAAAATCTATGGTGTTGATGGATATGCTCATGGATATATTTATCAAAAAGATACAACAAATCCTATTGAAAATGCAACTGTCATTGTTGAAAATGAAGAAACACAATTTGAAAATTATTCTAAAACAAATGATACTGGATACTTCATTATCGGAATAAATATAACTGAAGATAATACTGAATTTGAATTTTTCGTAAATAAACATGGTTTCTTTATTAATGCAACCGAGGAGATGGTAAATATATCAGAAAATAAGGATATAGGAATTATTGAAATTGAAGTAAAACCATCTAGTGAATATTTTGTATCAGGTAATATAACAAGTGGTGAGTCAGGTATTGCCAATACAAATCTGATTTTATATGATAAAGATCATCCTTTTGAAAGTGAAAAGGATTTCTTTGATCTTCCAACAACAAACTCAAATGGATTCTTTAATATATCTACATATCCCGGTAATTTTAGTTTAATTACACTTGCAAGAGTAATAGGTGAGACAAAAGAAGGACCTCCCCTGGGTATAGGTGGATATCAAAATGATGTTGTAAATGTTACAATAACTCCTGATAGCGTAGACGTAAATAATGCATCATGGGTAAATATAAATCTTGATTCGGTTAGTCCAGATGATATTATTGTTAATCTCAATATTACAAATTGTACAACAGCTACTGCAAATATGAAAAGAACTGTTTCAGCAAATCCCAAAATAATTAGAGTTATGACAGATGCTAATTATGATGGAACAATAAATTCTGAAGAAGCATTAAATTTGATTAGTTTTATTAATTCATCATTGACTCAAACAGGATATTTTGATGCTGAAAATTTATTTTTAAGAATACCTTTCGATGAATTCAAGTTTGATGATATAACATTTAATCCACATATAACAAGCGTTGAAATTGATGGACTTCTGGGTGAAACCTTTATTGATGATTCAATGATAATTTATATCAATGAAACCTTGATTTCTTCAAATGAAATTGATAATTCCTCTAGTGTTCATAGTATTATGTTTAAAGGTTATTATAGCAATCCTGCTTTTGAAATTAACTATACAGTTGAAGCTCCAACAGGATATGCGATTAGAAATTATAAATCTTGGATGTTGAATGTTAATCAAGTCGACTCTACAACAGTTAATGTTGTACCGGCATCTGATCCTGATTGGAATGATACAGATTTCTTTAGCTATTTTTATATGGCTATTGGAACTGAGGATCCATTTGCAGAGTTTTATAGTGATTATTATTCAGAAACACCATATGATACTGATGGTGATGGAGATTATGATAGTCTTATCTGTAAAGTTAAATTTGATACAAACGAATCAAAAAAATTTACAATAGATGCAAAACTTTATAACTCTGAAGGAATCTTGATTACTGAAACCTCAGAATCTGGAACATATGCTGCTGGTCGAAATCCTGTAGAATTAGAATTCGATGGAGAAGAAATTTATAGGAAAAGATATAATGGTCCTTATACTATAATTTATGATTTACAATATACAAATAATAGTAAGGATATTTGGTTTGATTATCTAGATAAATCTACAGCTAGCTATAACTATTTTGATTTTACACAACCTGACATATTTTTTACAGGTACACTTAATGATGCTGGTCTTGATACAGATAGTGATGGCCTTTACGACTATCTACAACTAAGTATTGGAGTAGATGTTGGTGAAACAGGTTATTATCAGTTTGAAGGTGATATTGGAACGTGTGATTTTAGTTATCAGGGTGATACTAGGATAACCGGTTTAGAAAAGGGAATAACCTATGTTGATACTGGTGAACAATGGGCTAATCTTACATTTGATGGTGGAGCTATTTATGAAAAAGGATGTAATTCTTCAATATGGGTTAATATACGTGTTAGAACTTCATCTAGTGGAAATCTTGATGAGATAAATACAATGACAGACAAATATTATTACACTGATTTTAATCCTCCACCACCTGAGAATAGTACAGTTTATGGTAATATAACAGATGTTTATGGGTATCCTATTGAAGCAATGGTTAGACTTCGTGATGACACAACAAGAACTGAAAATACAACAACTACTAACGCCTCAACAGGTGCATATAGTATCAATGCTAGAGAAGGTTTATTTGAATTTGAAGTCAATCCATTTACTGGATCATATGAGTATTGCTATGAAATTGTACAATTATCAGAAGATGAACATCTAAATAGAAATATAGTTTTACTTCCAAGCTGGGATGAGTGTACCTGGTTAGATCAAGATATTCAAAGTCAGCAATATGCAACAGGTGATAGTATCTATGTTAATATCACTCAAAACCAAATGCCGTTTTCAAATTGTACTCTTGAAGTATATAGAGAGTATTATGATGGTGAAGAATATAATGGTGAGGAATTTATTTCATCAGAAAATAATATAACTGACTCTAATGGTAAACATATGTTTGTTGTTAACACTTCTGGTATGTCAAATGGGATGTATGTTTTCCAGATGTGGGTAGAAAATGAATCACTCCCAAGCCCAAATGTTGCTCGTAGTGATATCTGGGGTTTACAGATAAGTTCTTTACAACTTGATTTTGAAATTGATAAAAATAATTATAGACCTGGAGGAACAGGAACTGGAACATATAACCTAACTTATATCAATAATGGCTCTGAAGTTCATGAAGCAGGATATGACTGGAAAATATTATATTATGACTGGATGGGTGAACATACACTTAGTAGTGGTTCATTTACTAATGAAAATAGTGGTAATGGAACTTTTGTTTTCACTATTCCATCAACTGCAGAAGATAACAGTTGGTATGATATTAGGTTAACAGCGACTGATCCTGAGGAAAATGAGGTTCAATCCTGGCGAGGATTTGGAATAACTACAGGTAGTACAATAGATAGTATAACAGATAATCCAAGCGGAGGAAGCCAAGGTAATTATCAATATATTATTATAAATGTAACAGTTAATGTTACAACATCAAAAGAATACAGAATTAATTGTGGATTACATGATGTTAATTGGAACTGGATAACATATAATGAGACTACATCAACACTTACATCTGGGACAAATAATATATTAGTATATTTAGATGGTGAAGAAATAAATAATGCTGGATATAATGGCTATTACAAAGCATGGATTGGATTATATCCTTCAGATGATTGGTGGAATGAACTTGATAGTTTAGACTATACAACATCAAATACTTATAACTATTCTGATTTTGTTGGTCCTAAAGTTGGCTTTGAAAGTGGAATATCATATTATCCTATTGATGGCTCTTCTGGATATAATGCTTTAATTGTTAATTGTTCTATAAATGCTTCAGAAGAAGGTAGTTATTGTGTTCATGCTGATCTTAGAAAAGACGCCAGTGATGGAGGGGATATTCAAATAGCTTGGAATCAAAGTGCAATAATTGAAATTGAAGAGGGTGGAGATCATGATACAAATACATCAGTTTTAGTTCCAATTCAATTTGAGGGCACTGATATTTATAATAGTGGACAAAATGGACCATATAAAGTTCATTTACATTTACACACTGTATATGGTGATTATCATGAATATGTAACAGGTTATTATCCTGATACTAATCTAAATTATAATTATGATGATTTTTCAAAACCTGCTGCAATTATTGAAACTTTTACTGATAATGGAAGCGTTGATGGAAATCTTGAAATAAGTCTTGATATCAATGTTTCAGAGGGAAATGAAGGAGACTATGAAATTTATGGTCATCTTGAGAGCAGTGACTGGGATTATATTTCTCATGCTCAAGAATTTGTTGATCTTGGAAATGGAACTACTACTGTTGAATTGACATTTTCAGGTGCGAGTATCTATAGTTCAGGACAGAATGGGCCATATAGATTGCATATTTCATTGAGCAAACAAAATCCGTGGGAGAACCTTGGAAATAGTGATTTCTGGACTAATTCCCATTTATATACTGATTTCTCAACACCTGGTGGAATGTTTAATGGAACGTATACTGACAGTGGATCTGATGAAGATAATGATGGTTATTATAATTATCTGAGAATCATAACTCCAGTTGATATTAGTAGTATTGGGAGTTACAATATATATGGTAATGTATATTATAAATCAAATAATTATAGAAATGATATCACATGGGGATATACAGATATGCAGGTAACTGAAACAGGAACAATTGATGCAACAATTGACTTTAATGGATTTGAAATTAGAAATGCTGGTTATAATGGATATTATGGTGTTGAATTATGGTTACATGCAGAAGGAGAAGATGGTCAGCTAGACGAATTAGAATTTACAACTGATAATTATTATTATGCAGATGATTTTCAACTACCCTCAGTAAGATTTGTTAACAATAATACAATTCCAAATGACTCTAATGATAGTGAATATATAAATGTAAATGTTAGAATAAATGCCTCAGAGATTGGAACTTATTATGTAAGAGGTGAATTATTTAAACAAGTCCAATCTGGTGGAGGAAGTTATAGAGATCATATTACCGAAGCTCAAAACGATGTCTATGTCTCAACTCTTGGTGAAACAGATTTAGAATTATCATATGATATCGGTG
>CAZVNH010000142.1:0-6961 GCA_964628575.1 uncultured Thermoplasmatales archaeon
ATATTATTCTTTATTATAAAAATATTTACTTTTGATTTCTCTTATTTTTCCTATTATTTCCTTGGAAAACGCACTAAAAATTAATTAACCTACTATGATTTTGGTAGAACTAAGAAATCACAATATCATAATGATGAGGTAAAATATGGCGCGTAAACCAGGAAGTATGTATCATAGTATTAAACAACAACCATATACGAGACGAGAGTATATGGGAGGAATACCTGCATCAAGAATAACTCAATTTATATTAGGAAATAAAAAAGGATCCTTTCCAATAAAAATTTTATTAACTTCAAATGAAAGTTGTCAGATAAGACATACTGCATTAGAATCTTCAAGAATTACTGCTAATAGAACTTTAGAAAAAAGAGCAGGAACAAACGATTACAAATTAACGATAAAGGCATATCCACATCATGTTCTTAGAGAAAACAAACAAGCAACAGGAGCTGGTGCTGATCGTGTTTCACAAGGCATGCGAGCTTCCTTTGGTAAAACTGTAGGAATAGCAGCTCGTGAAAAAACAAATCAGGTTGTTATGACAGTAGAGGCATATAATCAGAATATTATCTTTACAAAAGAATCTTTAAAAAAAGCTTCTTCAAAACTTCCTTCACCATGTACAATTAGAATTGCGGGGTGAGTTAATAGGAAATATTAGACAGATTAATATCAAAAATATTGCAAATACTCTTATTGAGAAATATCCAGATCAATTTAAACCAAAAAATTTTGAAATAAACAAAAAAAAAGTAGCTGAACTTACAAATGTTAAAAGTAAAAAAATGAGGAATCGTATAGCGGGATATATCACCCGTCTTTTATCACCACGTTGTAGAGATATAGATACAAAAATGATGGATTATGAATAATGAAATAAGTAAAAAAGATAGAATATTAACATCTTGTGATGATCATATTAGTGGATTATTAGGAGAAGCTTTATTGAGATTTTTTTTAAAAGAAAATTTAATTAAACAAAAAGATGGCGTATATGATATTACTAAAAAAGGATGGGAAGAGTTAGAGCTTATTGGAATAGATATTGAAAAATTAAAATCAAATAAAAGAAAAATGCTTAATGTTTGTATTGAAAGTAATCATGGAATTTTTTATGAACATATCGGCTCATCTCTTGGATCACTTCTTATGGAAAGAATGATTGAATTAAAATGGATTTTAAAAATTGATGAAAAAAAATATGAACTAACAGATAGAGGAATAACAGGTCTTTTATCAATGGGTGTTAAAATAAAAACATTAAAAGAGAATTAAAAATAGGGGAAAATATCATTGAAAAAAGATAAAAAACTTGTTTTTGATACTATTAAATCCTTAGAAAAAATATATTCAAAAATACCTGATTTTAAATGTATAAATTGTCATCAATGCTGCGGACCGATCGTATGGTTTGAACCAGAGGAGATATTAATTAAAAATTATTTGGATGCGCAAAATATTACAAGGATAGTTTGGACTTTAGATGAATTTAAACAAAATAATATGAGATGTCCATATTTAAAAGATAACAAATGTATTATCTATCCTGTTAGACCTATAGTATGTAGATTTCAAGGTAATATTTCAGAGTTAAAATGTAAAAATGAATTAAATAATAGTCAAAAATTATTAACAAAAAAACAACTTAATATCATAAAAAATCAATATTTATCACTTATTAAAAAAACAAATCAAATCAATATTTTTTATGGAACACATAAAATTATTATCGAGGATTTTAATAAAAATGAAAATCGGAAAGGATGAATTTTGTCTTAATTGTATGGAATGGAGAGAATACGATTCAGAAGGTAGATGTAAAGTTTGTAAACATATTATCTGTAGGAATACTGAAAAAAAGCAAAAAGTTGGATATGATGAATATAACTCTGAAAGTCCATCTTATGAAACTGATGAAAATATCGAAGATGAAGAATATTAAATTAAATATTCATGGTAATTATTATTAAAACAATATAGTTACCCAGTATTCATGATAATAAAATCTATATCAGCTTTTCCTGTTGAACTTAAATTAAAAGAACCATTTGCAATAGCTAATGAAACTGTTGATATTGGTGAAAATGTTTTTTTTAAAATAATTACAGATGAAGAAATAATTGGATGGGGTTGTGCTACACCTGATTCTGTTACTTCTGAGACAAATAATACAGTAATTAATTATTTTAATGATGTTGTAAAAGATTTACTAATTGGGCAAGATCCTACTAAAATTCATTATATTAATGAATTAATGGAAGAAAATATAAAAGCAAATCCCTCTATAAAAGCTGGTATAAATTTAGGACTTTATGATATTCTCGGAAAAGCAGCAAATATGCCCCTTTATAAACTTTTAGGAGGGTATAAAGATAAAATCGAAACATCAGTTACAATTGGATTAAATCCTATTGATATAATGGTAGAAAAAGCCAAAGATTTTGTTTCTCAGGGTTTTACTTGCTTAAAAATAAAATGTGGAATGGATCCTGATACAGACATCGAAGTTGTCCTAGCGATTAGAAGTGCTGTTGGATCAAAAGTCAAAATAAGATTAGATGCAAATGAAGGTTATACTCTTGAAAAAGCTTTACGTGTAATTGAAACATTAGAAAAACTAGGTGCAGATATTGAAATGCTTGAGCAACCAACACCTGCAAAATATCTCTATGCTCTTAAAGAAGTAACTGCTCAATGTACAGTTCCAATCATGGCCGATGAAACAGCTCTTACACTTCGTGATAGTCTTAAACTTGTTAAAATGGAAATAGCTGATATGATTAATATTAAATTAATGAAAATCGGTGGAATTACTAATGCAATAAAAGCAAATATATTCGCAGAAATAGCTGAGATACCTGTAATGGTTGGTTGTATGAACGAATCAATGGCTGCAATGGCTGCAGGTGTACATTTTGCATGTGCTTTCAAAAATGTAAAATATGCTGATCTTGACTCAGCTCTTGACTTTCAAGAAGATATTGTAAAGGGTGGTGCAACCTATAAAGATGGATATATAATTCCATCAAATAAACCAGGATTAGGAATAGAGGTTGATTTATAATTGAACAAAGAATATAACGAAGTTTTTACAGATATACCATCTTATAGTCGTTTTCTAAAAGTAGATGAAATTGATAATCTTACAAATGAGATTACAAAAATAAAAGATGTAAAACATAGAGTTATCGGAAAATCAAACAATAATGAACCCCTTATTATGCTTGAAATAGGTAAAAGTGATAAAACTGCTCTTATAATGGGTGTACCTCATAGTGATGAACCACTTGGTAGTTTGGTTGTAACATTTCTTGCAAGATGGTTTGCAATACATCCAGAAAAAAATTGCTTTGGATGGAGATGGCTTTTAATTCCAATATTAGAGCGACAAGGGATGAGACTTAATGAAGGATGGTTCAATATGCCTGAATCATTCGCAGCTATAGCAAAATCAAACTTTAGAGAACCAACAGAGGATCAATATGAATGGACGTTTCCTATTAAATATGAAGATTATGAATGGACAAAATCAAGACCAGAGACCATTGCTGTAAAAAATGTTTTAGAACAGGAGAAACCAAATCTATTATGCAATCTTCATCATTGTGGTTTTCATAACTCCTATTTTTATTTAAGTAAAGATTTTCCAGAAATTTATCCAAGTTTAAGAAAACTTGCAAATAGTTTAAGACTACCATTATCAGATACTGCACCGGATGTTCCATTTGGAAAGATGTTTTCGCCAGGATTTTATAAAATGTATGGATTAAAAGATTATCTAGATTATTATTCAAAAAAAGACCCATTGATTATCTCAACAATTAAAAGAGGTGCTTGTAGTGATGAATGGTATCAAAAACAAATTGGTGGATTTAGTTTTAACTGCGAAGTACCAATGTATTTATCTTCAAAACTTCAGGATAAGAATCTTTCAGGAAAAAATAATAAAAAAATATTAGAAGAAAGATATATAAGAAAGAAGAAACGAGTTAAGTATTCTATTAGATTCATAAATCAAATAAAAAATTATGTAGAATATGCAAATCCAATTCTTTTATCTGCTGCCGAGAAGCATTTAGTAAATGCACAAAACTCATTAGATCATGAAAAAAAGATGATAACCTTAGCAGAAGATAAAATAACAACAAACGCTGAAGTTTTTGAAAACGAAGTAATAGCAGATCTATTTGATCTTTTCTTTCTTGGACAGATATGGCGAGTTGCTGAAAGTATTTGTATAAAAGGTGTATCGCCAAAAATATGCCAGCTAATGGAAAAAGCTGATATAGAAATAAAATCACAGGCAAAAAGCGTTCAAGAAAGAGGAGCATTTTACCAACTTCCTATTAGAAACTCTGTAAAAATGCAGGTAGGAAGTATTCTTATTATTGCCAATGCATTAAAAGAACAAATAGATAAAAATTATTCATCAAAATTATAAGAAAAACTTTCGATAGATAAACTCCTAGATTTTCTAATTATTTTATAACTATTTTCTTGTTTATTAATAATTAATGGCGTCTTCCTATTTTTAACAATTTCATTTAATTTTTGGGTAACACCCATTTTACCATCCATATATATCCCCCTTATATATCAATTTTTACAACTATATTATTAATCTACTAATATCTTATTTATATCCTTTTCTATTAAAATATGTTAATTTTTATTTTTTTTATAAAAAAGTATAAAAATAGTTCTTAGATGCCTGGTTGATTTCAATGAATTTTGGGGTAATTAGAAAGATTTCACAAGACGATCTTGATGAAATCATAAAATTAGAACAAAAATGCTTTAATTCATATATAGCATATACACCAAAACAATTAAAATATCTAATTATAAAGGCAAATAGTAACTGTTTAGCTGAATCATTTGAGGAAATTCTTAGAGGTTTTATAATAATACTATATAAACAGAAATCACAAATAGCAGGTATTGAAACATTAAATGTAGATCCAAGATTCCAAGGAAATGGAATCGGTAAAAAACTTCTAAAAGCAGCTGAAGAAGATATGCATAAAAAATGTATAAAAAAAATCAGACTTGAAGTATCAACATCAAATACCATAGCACTAAAATTATATGAAAAATCCGGTTTCAGAAAGATTGCATTAATAAAGAATTATTATAATTATGAACATTTTGGAACACAAGATGCTTTTAGAATGGTAAAAGAATTAACAACTTAGTTTATTTTTTTCATTGAAATCCATTTACCATCTTTTAATTCACAATAACCTGTTGTGTATTTCTGTATTATATTTAAAAGATTTTTTCTTAAATGATTAGGAATTAAATCAAGATTACATATAGAAGTATTAATATGTATTTTTTCAACATGATCTACAGGTTTAATTTCAGAATATATATCTTTATCACCAATAAGATAAAATGATTGATCTTTTTCATCTTGATCTAATCTTAGAGTAGATGGTTTTACTCGATTTCTAAAAGATTTGATATCATTATCTTTAAAATTCATAATCTTTGGATCTGATTTATTTGCTAAAAGAAATAGTAATACACCCATGCATTTAGAACAAATACCACATGGTACTATCTCATTTTTTTCAATATGACAGGAATGACATGATCTTTGATATTTAGCAAGATAAGGATAACGATTAACCAAAATTCTTTCAACAATAAGTCCTGAGATATTTCCAACTGCAGACCATTGCCTTAAATTAGGTATTCTTTTTTCATACCATTTATTCATTAGAATATCAAAATCCTGATGTTGATCATAGACTCCATAATAATGTTTGATATTATGATACCTTGGAGTCTCTCTGAGATCATCAAATTCACTACCAATCAGTAGATTACCTATTTTATTATCTATAAATATTGGTAAAAGTGCGAAAACGTAGTATGGAAAAATGCATAATCTAATTGGATAAGTATCAGCCCATACTTTCCTATGATCTGGTCGTATAAATCTTAAATTATCAAGCATGAAATTATAGAATCTATCAATATTTGTCCAGACACGTTGAGTATTTAAATTATTATCCAAATGATACCTATATGCAGGTAGTGCAGTTCTCCAATGTCCTCCACTTTCATTTATGTATAAAGGGAAAACATTGCATCCGATTTCTTTTAACAAACCATAAGTTAAAAGACTTTCTTTACCTCCACTCGAGAGAATCCCGCAGTTTCTATTATCCAAATCCTTTGATAGTATACTATCTTTATGGATTTTTTGTGATTGAATCTTTGCTTTTGGTTTTGAATCAGTAGTTATTATTGTCTTTTCATCTAAAATGTACTCTGGTAATATATAGTTTGCTCGTCGTTTAAGGATTTTATTTATAAAAATATCCTTACTAAAAATAATATTTAATGTTTCAATTAATTCAATATCTGATTTACTCAATGATAAATAAAATTTAAAACTATGAGAAAATAGACCATAATTAAGCAATGGCATTATAAATGCTAATCTAAAAAGTGGTAGATTTTTTTCGTTTACAAATCTATCATATTTTAAAATAACTATAAAATCTTTTTTCTCATCATTTAATTTATTAAGAACTATTTTTGCCTTAACAGATTTATTTTCAATCTTTGGTTCAAATAATTCAATAGATGAAAAACAAACCATATTATTTGATTTATTTTTCATTTAATTTCTCCAAATAATCTATAATATCTTTAACTCCTTCGTTTAAAGGCTCAATTATTGGAACTTTAAAAATTTTTGAATATTTGTTCTTAAAAATTTTTATATCATCTTTATCCATATTTTCTCTATTAATTCCTATTCCAACTAACGGTTTTTCAGTTAAAAGTTTCGCAATTTTTACAACTCTTTTAATATCTGGCATTGGATAATCAGAAAATCCATCAAGATGTGATCTTTTTGGTGCATCAACTATTATAAAACCATCAACTTTTGCTGCAGCAAGTATTTCAAAACCACCTGGAAAAAAAGGATGTACTAGAC
>CAZVNH010000143.1:0-6955 GCA_964628575.1 uncultured Thermoplasmatales archaeon
GAATAGATGCACACATATCAGATAAATCTTCAACAGGTTTTCCTTTTCTTGCTTCTTCAAAATCAACTCCCCATATCTTATCAGTAAAAATAAAGTTTCTTAGATTTGAGTCACCTCTAATTATATATTCATCCTGTGTTTTGAAAAAATTATGAAAATCAAAAAACCAATCTGAAAGAAGTATCATAAGTCTTTTTTTTTCATCAAAAGTAGTATTATTATCATTTATTATATCGCAGAGATTCTCGCCTATAAGATAATTTGTGATAAGTACATTATTATCTTCATCTAATTCAAAGATTTGAGGTATATTAATTTTTGATGATCCTTTTTTTAAAATATTAAATTCAACTTTCATCTGTTGTTTTAGACCTGGTACAAACCATTTTAGAACCCGTGGTTTATTATCAATTGTAACATATGCTACAGTATTTTTTTTGCTTTTTAATTTCTGTTGGATTACCGTGTTATTGTATTTATTTGAATTTTTAATTAATTCTTCGATATCTCTCATAAAACATTTGGAATATATAGAATCAAGAAAAAAAGATTGTGGTTTTATTATATCTTTATTTTTTATTATACTTCTATTATTTCTATATTTTCAAGCATTTTAGCCCAATAATTTGATGCAGTGAAATAGTCATCAACAAAAACCAGTTGTATTGGACCTTCTTCAGGATCTGTTATATATTTTCCATCAATTTTATAAGCAATTATTAAAGTAACTCCTCCAAATCCCTTTTCTATTCTTGTATCATTATATATTAAAACATTACCCATTGATTCGTTATAAGTATATATTTGGTCATATCCATCATTTCCAATAGCTGTAATATTATAATTAGCTGGTAATTCAAATTCTGATAAAATCGTTGATAGTTTTACTCCAGTAATATTAAAAGGACCTGTTGTTGTCTGTTTTTTACTAATTTTTCCTCCAATTCCTGAATAAGACTCCATTTTCTCAAGGTCTGAGATTGTGTAACTTTTTAGTTGATCATTAACAGATATGTTTAAAAAAACTGTATTTTTTTGGATAGTGCTATTTGTAGATATTGATTTGTCATCATCTTCTGATTCTGGTAGGTTAGTATATACTAAAACTGCAACTGCAATCAGTATTATTAATGATAGGATATAGGTGAATATTTTATTTGATTCTTTTTTCTCTATCATAACCGGAAAGGAAATAAAAAATGATATTTATTCTTTCTCATTTTTCTCTTGCTGTTAGATATATTCCTAGAAAAATTGTGATTCCACCTATTACTGTATAATTAGATGGAATCTGATTTATCCATGGAATTATAAAAGCTAGAATTGTCGAACCAATTGGTTCACCAAGTAAAGCTACTGATGCAATTGAGGCTCTTATATGTTTTAAAGACCAATTGTAGAACGTATGACCAAAAATACCAGATATTAAAGCCATTAATATGAAAATTTCATAATCTCTTATTTCTATTGATGTAATCCTGCTTTTTGTTATAATGCATAAAACAAAGAGAATAATTGTACTTATAGAGTAAACAATAAAACCATATGATACAACAGAAATTGTTTTTCTAACTTTTCTGCCGCCAAGAATATATAAACCAGCTGCAACACCTCCTAAAATTGCGAGAATATTTCCCTCAAGTGAATCTAATGATAAAGAACCTAAACCATAATTTCCAAGAACAAGAATGATTACACCAAATAAAGAAAGTATTATTCCTAAAACGTTAATTAAATTTAATTTTTCTTTTAAGAAATAATGAGCAATTGGTGCAACAAGAACTGGATGGGCTGTAACAAGAATAACAGAACTAGCAACAGATGTATAATCAAGTGAGGTAATCCAAAAAGCAAAATGTAGTGCAAGAATAAATCCAATTACTAACATTAATAAAAATGTTTTTTTTGGAATCAGTAAGAGTTCTTCTCTGTTTTTTTTAAAAAATATTATAGCTGGAGAAAGTAAAATTACAGTAAATAATAATCTATAAAAATCAATAGTTAAAGGAGGAACGTTTTCAGAAACAGTTACAATTAAAATAGCAGCAGTTGAAACAGAAGCAATAGAAATAAAGAGTGCAATATATGGTTTTTTATCTTGCAAATCAATCAAATCAAGTTAACAAAATATAATATTTTGATTTTATGGAAAATAAATAAAAAATAAAATAGGGTTATTAATAATATAAAAATTGTGAAGAATCTGTCGGTTATTGGAATATACGGTAAATCTAATAGTGGTAAAACAAACCTTATTATTCAAATTATAAAAGAACTTAAAAAAGATAAAATAAAGATTGCTACGATAAAGAATACAGATAAAAACATAACAATATATACAATAGGAAAGGATACATGGAAACATACCCAAGCTGGTGCAGAAATAGTTGTTTTATCTCAACCAAATAAAACAGATATATTTATTAAAAAATCTTTAAAACTTAATCAAATAATTGAGTTAATAAAGAAGTTAGATGATTATGATCTACTAATTATCGAAGGAGCAAATGACGATAACATTAAAAAAATTAGAATAGGTGATATTTCAATTAGAAAAAACACAATATACACTTATGATAATGATTTTACAAAGTTGATAAAAATTATAAAAGATGATATGAAAAAGGAGGAATAAATAATATGAGTAAATTAATTGTGAAAGTTAATGATAAAATAATTCCATTAACAGAGTTTCCAACTGAATTTATTCAGAATACAATCTGTGGTATGCTACAAACATTAAAAGGTGTAGATGATATAAAAAAAGTTGAAATCTACTTTGATAATGAATAGATTATCCTATCTTTGTCTTTACCTTTTGTTTCTCTTTTAATTTCTTTTATTTGAGGAATCTCATTTGTATTTCTAACATGTGTCCCTGCACAAGGACATATATCAAAATCCTTAACTTCAATGATTCTAAGTTTTGTAATAAATTTTGGTAGAAGATCTAGATTAGCTCTTTGTGTATCCACTCTTTTTTCAAGAGTTTCTCTATCTTCTTCATATAATGTTACTGGTAAATTCTTTGATATAATATCATTAAATCTATTTTTAATATTTATCAAATCTTTATCTGAAAGATGAACTGGGCAAAAATCAACTCTGGAATATTCTTCATGAATTTGATTTCCAACCGTTCGGGCATTAAATTCATCAAAAACAATTGCAGAAAGAATATGTTGAGCAGTATGCATTTTCATATGTGAATATCTTTTTTCCCAGTTAATACTTGCATGAACCTTTGAATCTAGTGGAGGTTTATCTCCTTTAATAATATGCTTGATAGAATCTCCTTTTTTAATGACTTCAATTATTTCTGATTTATTATTGTCCCATTCAATAAAACCAGTATCAGATGGTTGTCCACCTCCAAGAGGGTAAAAAGCTGTTTGATTAAGACAGATATAATCTTTTTTATTTTTTGTAACTATAGCATCGAATTCTTTAATATAATTATCTTCGATTTTATCCATATAAAGTAACTTGGTCATAGTTTTGATAATTATTGTTTTTATTAATCAATTTTTTCGTCAGATTTTATTTTTTTATTTACCAAAATTAATCCAAAAATTACCAACCCGCCTCCTAAAATGAAATACTCAGTTAAAGGATCTTTAAATAGAATATAGCTAAGAATTGATGCAATTACAGGAACAGCATATAAAAAAACTCCTAATTCAGAAGCTGTTTTGTATTGCAGTGCAATATACCAAATACTATATCCGATTACTGTAGAAAATATTGCTAAAAAAAGTACTGCTAACCAGCCATTAAGTGATAAATTTAAAGTTTCATTAATGAAAGAGTTGTTGATACTTGGATGAAGTAATGGTATTAGACCAAGACTTCCAAGAATTATTGCATAAGCAGTTAATGATAAACCATTGTATCTAACTAAAAATTTTTTACCAGCGATTGTATAAAGAGCAGCAACTATTGCTGAAATAAAAACTAATCCAATTGCCAATAGGTAATTAAATTCAATCTCAGCATCTTTTCTTCCAAATAATGAGATAATTAAAACTCCAAAAAATGCAAGGATTATTCCAATTATTTTGTAACTATTTGGTTTTTCTTTTAAAAATATAAATGAAAAAATTAAAATAAAAACAGGTACTGTAGCGATTATTAAACTTGCTGTAGCTGCAGTAAGAGTAGTTTCACCATAATTTAAACCTAAATGATAGATAATTACACCAAAAAAACCAAGGAGGAATATTGGAAAAATATCTTTTTTTTGTAGTTTTGAGATTTTTTTATTGAGAATAATCAAGATGGGTATAAATGCAATACTAACAAGAAATAATCTTAATATTGTTAAATTTAAAAAAGATAAATCTTTTAATCCAATCTTTATGAACGGAAATGCAAGAGCCCAGCATACTACTGCAAAGCCCATGATAAGAAAATATTGCCAATTTTTTATATTCGATTTAAATTCCATTTATCAGATGGCAATAATGATTTGATATAAAAATCGTTGGTAATAGTTAATATAATTCCTGCCATTTTTTTATGAATTGTTTGATTTTATTCATTCGTTTGTCAATATCCACGAAATCTCCTCATGCTATACTTTGTTAATAATAATATAAATAATTTACTAATAATCAAATGAAATTTGTTACACTAAAACATTTATTACATATAACATAAAAATAATTAGTAATATTATTATATATACGAAACTTAATACCCTTTTTGGAATAGGAAGCCCATGAAAACACTTATTCTCAATGTAGACAGAGATGATGATTTTGGAAGAAAAGCAAAAATAAAAAGTCCAATAATAGGAATTAAAGATAATATTGAAGCAGCAAATAGATTGGGACAAACTGATCCTGAAGATTCAGATTTAAATGCAATTTTTTCTGCAATATCTGCTTATAATACATATAAAAATGAAAATAAAGATGTTGAAATAGCAACAATTTGTGGACATATTAGTGTAGGTTTAAAATCAGATGAAATATTAGCAAAACAACTAGAAGAAACCATAGAAGTAACTAAAGCTGATACAGTAGTTTTAATTACAGATGGAGCAGAAGATGAATATATATTACCCATTATTCAATCAAGAATAAAAATCACATCAATATCTAGAGTATCAGTAAAACAAAGTAGAGAACTTGAAGATGCCTATTATAGAATATTAAAAATACTAGATGATGAAAAAGTTCAAAAACAGTTTCTTCTTCCTATTGCACTTGTTTTAATAGTATGGGCATTTTTAGTACTTTTAAATTTAGCAGCATTTGGATTTGGAGCTATGCTTCTAACATTAGGAGTTTATTTGCTTATAAGAGTATTCAGATGGGAACGAAACCTAGCTGTAATATGGAAAGAAATAAAATCTGGTTTTATGACCGGTAGACTTTCAATATATACCTATTTTTTAGCTATTTTAATATTAATTGTTTTTGGATTTTTTGCATATACAAATACCAATTATAATACAAATGTAGAGATTCTTCCAACCTTATATTTTATTAACAATATGATTTGGGGTATTGTTATTGCGGCTCTTGTTGCATTGTTTGGTAGAGTAGTTGATGTTTATGTTAGAGATAAAAAAGCACCGTGGAATTATTGGATAGTACCATTTTCATTATTTGCAGCAGGATTTATTGCATCAGCAATATTTACCGCATTATACAAAGCACTGATTAATTGGCCTAATAAATTTGAGGTTAACTACTTTTTAACAATAAATTTTATAGGTTATACTGCAACTGGAATAATGATAGCACTGGTAGGAGCTGTAACTTATCATTATATTAAAGAAATTCATTACACTGAAGAGAAAAATCTTGAAATTGAAAAACAAACAACAAAAGTACTTGAAAAAAATTAGGATTATATGAACTATAATGATTGGGAACCATTTTATAATGAAATTATCATTGAATTTAATTTTAATTATAAGAAAGATGTAAAAGCATCAGAGATCCTAAATAATAAATTAATAAATAAACAACCTTGTTTAAAAAATTTAATTAATCTTATCGAGAATAAAGAAGTTATAATATTTGGATCAGGTTCATCTTTGGAATTAACTTATAATAAAAATTTTGATTTTATAAAAGATAAAACAAAAATATCAGCAAATGGTGCTACAAGTTTTTTATTAAGAAAAGATTGTTATCCAGATATAATCGTTACAGATCTTGATGGAAAGGTTGATGATCAAATAGAATCAAATTCAAAGGGGAGTATATGTGTTATTCATGCTCATGGAGATAATATTAAAAATCTACAAAAATTTGTAAAAGAATTTAAGGGTTGTTTGATAGGTTCTACGCAAATCAATCCATCAAAATATAATAAGTTATTTAATTTTGGAGGATTCACAGATGGAGATAGAGCAGTTTTTTTGGCAGAGCAGTATAATGCAAAAAAAATCTATCTTATAGGTTTTGATTTTAATGGAGAAATTGGAGAATATTCTTTTCCTGAATATAAAAACATTAAACAAAAAATTAAAAAATTAAAATGGTGTAAAAAACTAATTGCTATACTTGAAAAAAAATATAACAATATTTCTTATATTTAAAAAAACCCAGGAAAATTAATAAATAAGTAAATATTCCCCTCAAAAATAATATGACACTATTATTTGGTTTAATAATTTTTATAACTATTCTTTTAATTTATTTCACAATAGTAATTATACTTCAACAAGTTGGCATTCTGGAAAGATATAAAATTGACTTATATGGCCCAGCATTATTACTTAGAACATTAAAAGGTAGAAGATTTTTACAAAAATTAGCAAGTGCAAAAAAATTCTGGAAATCATTTGGCACATTTGCAGTAGTTTTTTGTTTTATAATGATGATATTAATGGTTATAGTTCTAATTTGGCAAGCATGGGCTGTATTAGGATTTACACCTGAACAAAGAGAGGCAATGCCAGGTCCTGAAATTGCTTTAGTAATACCAGGGATTAATC
>CAZVNH010000144.1:0-6937 GCA_964628575.1 uncultured Thermoplasmatales archaeon
AAAAAAGACTGCTCCGCAAAATAAGGACCTAACTTTTTCTGCGAGTACAACTGATCCTGAGGGTGGACTTCTTTATTATTGGTTTGATTGGGATGATGGTACTAATAGTGATTGGATTGGCCCAGGGAAATCTGGTGAGACAGTCTATGCTACTCATAATTGGACTATAAATACTCTTAAACCTGAGGTTTTTATTGTCAAGGTAAAGGCTAAAGATGATATGGGTGATATTAGTAGATGGGAGACAAAAGAAATCACAATTACTAAGCATAGCGGTGGAGAAAAAATTGCTGATAATGGCAATAGTTTGTTAAAATCAATTTTTTTAGAAAGACTTGTGCGTTCTTTTTCGATTATTATCAATTCGTTTCTGTATTCATTATTCTACAGAATTCTAAATTTATGACAGATAAAATATTGAAGGTTTATAAAAAATGAAAATGAAATTGTTTTGTTTATTGATTTCTATGCTGATAATTTTTAATTGGTTAGGAAGTGCAAATATCATAAAAACTCAAAAAATATCATATTCAAATTATATCCAGATTAACACTGGAAGTTACTATTATACTTTTTCAACTATAGGACAAAGTGATTGTGAATTATGGACTGGACAAATCCCTGAATACCCTGACCAATACGGCTCTGATACAAATACTATAGCATTTTATACCCCCAGTTCAGTCCAAGTTTATAGAATTAAAGGTGAGATATTTCCAACATGGGATGATAATAACGATAATTTAGCAATTTGGCTTGGTATATATGACTTAAATACACAAAATTATTATTTTACTTATTGGTCTACCTTGGATGGAATAGAAAATGACCAATGGTTTTATTTTGATGTAAGTTTTGATTCTATGTTAACAGATTTTTTTTATTTTAGAGCTTCTGCTGATTTTCAAGTTAATTTAGAAAATATAAAAAATGGTGAACTATATGTTTCGAATAATCCTCCTGATAAACCTTCATCACCTGAAGGTCCTGATCTATTAGGAGTTGGGGAGACTGGTACTTTTACTTCTGGTACAACTGATCCTGATGGTGATGATATTTTTTATGAATTTAATTGGGATAATAATGATTGGTATTTATCTAGTTGGGTTGAGTCTGGGGAGTCTGTCACTGTCTCATATAATTGGGACATTCCTGGTAATTATTATGTTTGTGTTAGAGCAGAGGACATTCATTATTTTCGGGGTGAATATTCTGAATCTTTATGTGTTATTGTGAATGGTCCACCTATTAAACCTTCGACTCCTGAGGGACCAGGATCATTAGAGATTGGTGATTCAGGCAAATTTACCACATTTAGTACTGATCCTAATGATGAAGGAATTCGTTATATGTGGAATTGGGGGGATGGCACTTATAGCGGTTGGTTGGGACCGTTTGATTCTGGTGATGATGCTTCTGCGTCTCATATTTGGAATACTGAGGGAGATTTTAATATTAAGGTTAAGGCAAAAGATGTTCATGATATGGAAAGTGAGGGTTGGTCTGATTCTATTTGTATAACTATAGTAGATGATCCGGTTTTAGGTTTCAGCCCAGAATATATTTATTTTGGTGAAAAACTTGAAGGTTGGTCTGGTACTAAAACTTTTGATGTTTGGAATAAGGGAACCGGTATTCTTAATTATCGAATTGCTGAGGGCTGCAATTGGTTTACTGTTGAACCTGATAGTGGTGACTCTAGAGATGAGCATGAAACTATTAAGGTTAAGGTTGATTCTGATGGCCTGGATATTGGGTCTTATAATGGTGTTATATTTATTGATTCATTAAAGGGGGGTTCTGGTGAAGTTAATGTTACGGTAAGAATTAGAGAACCTAAGTCTGATCTCGTTGTTGGTGATGATATTAAGGTTTTTGCAGTTCCTGGTGAAAACATCTCTTGTGATTTCTATATTTATAATAGGGGGGAAAAAGGATCAATACTTGATTGGAAGATAGTTCGAGATTCATTTCCGGAAGATTGGGGGTATAACTGGAATTGCACTCCATGGAAAGGTGATGGTTTAACAACAGATTCTGATGGTTGTAAAGTTGTTTTAGAGTTTGAGGCTCCTACTTGGGAGGATAGTTTTGACAATAAGGATAGTCCTATAAAGATAGTGAATAGACATAATACAGGTGATAATGATTCTCTTAATGTTATATGCATAACTGAAAAATCAAGAAATAGAGATTTCATTCTTCCTTTGTTTTTTCATAAGTTTTTTAGTCATTTTCCTTATTTTAAATTTTTTTCTTTAAGTTTATTTAGGTGATAATACATGATTGATAATATTATTTTAAATGGAAATTTATCAAAGGTTGGCAAGATAAAAACAAAAAGTAATAATTATAAACAACAAAAAGTTTTTAATTTTTGAATTAGAGGAGGAAATAGATATATGAAACTACGAAAAAATATAATTATTTTAATAATTGTTTTATTTAGCTTTCTAACTTTTGTTAATACTATTAATAATGTATGTGCATCTGGAAAAACCTGGTATGTAGATGATGATGATGGTGGGAAGGATTTTACAAAAATTCAAGATGCTATTGATAATACAAGTAATGGCGATACGATTTATGTCTATAGTGGAATTTATCATGAGGAAATAGATATTTTGATATCTTGTAATATAAAACTAATTGGTGAGGAGAAAAACACAACGATTATAGATGTGGGTAAAGATGATAATGTCATTGCTATACATCATAATAGTGATGGTTGTACAATAACAGGTTTTACAATTATAAATAGTAGAGAATCATGTAGTGGTATTGAGATCAATTCAAATTCGAATTATATTTATGATAATATTTTCATTAACAATCGGAATGGAATTTATCTTTTTGATGGAGAGAATAATCTTGTAACAGATAATATTATAATAAATAGTTCTAACTTTGCTATAGCTATATCATCTGATTATAATATTGTACATAATAACACTATAATTAATAATCTGGGATATGGTATTTCTTTATTTTTTGCTTATCATAATATGATTAATCATAACTATATTGCTGATAATAAGGGTGGATTTACATTACATGGAAGTGAGAAAAATACAATTATTGAAAATTATATATCTAATAATACAATAGACTCTGAGAATTTTTATGTTAATAATACATATTCTGGATATAATTATGGATTTGAAATTTGGGCAGATTCTAATAATAATACAATTTATCATAATGATGTAATCAATAACACAGAAAACCTATACATATACGAAGGATTTAATAATATATGGGATAACAACTATCCTTCAGGTGGTAATTATTGGTCTGATTTTGATGAGCCAAGCGAAGGAGCATGGGATAACGATACAGATGGGATAATTGATACATCATATATATATTTTAAAAATTTTGGAATTAAAAAAAACATATATGAAATAGATAGATATCCCTTAAAATATCCTTTTACAGATTTAAAAATAATACCTCATGAGGGTATTGATTATAAAGATATTGAGGATAGTAGTATATCTAATGATATAGAAACTGATGAAAAAGATGTATCATCTAATAATACACCTGGTTTTGAACTAATTTTATTATTAATTACATTGTTATTGTTTTTTCTTTGGAGAAAAAAGAAATATAAAAAGTGGTAAAAATCAATAATAAATGAGTAAATAAATAATAAAATAAAATTGTAATTCGTTTCTTCATCTTGATTTTTTTTTATTTTTTATTATCTGCTCCTTTTGTAAAAAATCTATTTTTCATAATTTCTTTAGAATTACATTAATGTAGTATTTTTAGGATATAGATTTTTAAAATCTATTTTCAGGATTATTGGAGATACAGTACATCCGAATGTAAAAAAATGAGAAAGAAACAATATCTATAAGAAGTAAAAATACCAAGAGAACAATCACTTTTTAACGTTTTTATCTTTGTTTTTATGAGAAAGAATATACTTTTTCTCATTTTTACTAAGTTTTACATCAAAAACATTTGAAATATTCGCAAGCTCCTGATAACTAAAAACCTTAGATCTTTTATGCTGTATCAACGAATGTAAAGCAATCTTGTTCTTATCAGATAAATAATATATTGCTCCTCCTTTAATCTGAGCACGCTGAATCATAGGAAGATATCTTTGAAGGCGCCTAAGCCTCTGAACATTCTTATTATTAGAAATAATATATCCTTCTTTCAATAATTCTTTAAGCATATCTAATAATTTACCAGTGAGTCCCTCCTCACGATAAATCTGATTAGGAAGATCCTTCGTATAATAATAAACAGCGCCGAACTTTAAACCATGTTCTTTCGCTATCTTATATTTCGATTTTCCCATAAGGACTTCTTCACGAATTTGCTGTATGAGATTATCTGAAAAATGTCTATCATTTCCTATACTTGGGATGTCCTTAGTATACTTATAAACAGTAGAAACCCCAATACCTAGTTCTTTTGCAACATTATGTTTTGTTTTACCGCATAGAACAAGTTCACGAATTTGACTAATAATTTCTCTTTTTAATGGTCTTGACATCATTTCCTATGCTGGAAACTTGTATAAATAGTTAATCGAAGAAGTCGATTTTTAGAGGTATTTTATTTTAATTTTGATGGGCGGATATTTTTATTTTCTGTAGAATCCTATTTTTGTCATTTTTCCTACAATGATAAAACAAAATCGTATTTTTTAGAATTTTGTAGGATAATCTCGATATGGGGCTTTATGTTACTATTATTAATTTGTTAATTAGAGGCAAAAGAAAGAATGAATGAAATGGAAGGCTTAGTATTTGATGGCAATAGCCACATATCTACCTGCATAAATACCTACAAAAAAAGTATTTATATCCTTACGAGTTTGAAGTCAACACCCGGGGGACTAGATATTTTCGGTTACGAGAAAGAATTTTTCTCAAAGGGGAGAAAATATGAGTAATATAGCAAACCAAAATATTAACAAAAATGTAAATTATTCCTTTAGTAACTTATTCATAAAATTAAATGCTATAAAGAAATTTATTTGTGATGAATTCATATATGGACATCATTGGTGTTCTCTTAATGCATCTGCTATTGTCCTTTCTATGATGATTTTACTTGGTATGAATATTAGATGGGAATTTGTATTAATTGCATATCTTGGTACTCAATGTATTTACAACTATAACCACTATAAAGAGTTAGATAGCGATGGTATAAGCACATCTCCTCGAGTTGCACATATCCGTAAATATGGATCTATATATCCCTTGATTATTAAATTATATGGAATACTCTTTTTCCTGGTATTAATCCTATTTGGAAATATCCAAAGTATTTTATTTGGAAGTTTTCTGTTATCTCTTGGATTAGTATATACAACCAATGTTAAAAGTGTATCAAAAAGAATGATAGGTTTCAAAGCACTTTATACTTCAATATCTTGGGGATTATTAATTCTATTTACAGCGATTTACTGTTCATATCCTTTAACAATAGGAGTGATATTATTCTTTTTGTTTGTCTTCTTACGTATGATGATTATTACAACTTTTTATGATATAAAAGATATTAGCAGTGATCGAGAATCCGGGTTGGTTACATTACCTATGATATTTAATGATAAAAATAGTTGGTTAAATATTCTTCACATTCTAAATATAATCTCATTAATCCCAATTATATTAGGCGTCCTATTTAATATACTTCCAGTATACTCCTTATTACTATTACCTTTAATCTTCTATGGTTTTGCTTATATTCAAAAAGCAAAAAGTAACACTGCAAATATTAATCTCTTATCGTATATAGTAGCAGATGGTGATTATAACATATGGCCAGTTTTATTAATTATAGGGATATTCATTCCATTTGTATAAAGAAAAAAATTCAAAACTAAAGGAGAATGTAATAAAAATATGAGATGGATGTTACGATCAAAAATCCATAAAGCAACTGTTACAGAAGCAGAAGTAGATTATATAGGAAGCATCACCATTGATGAAACATTAATTAATAAAGTTGGTTTATGGCCTGGAGAAAAAGTACAAGTAGTCAGTAATACCTCAGGTGCAAGATTAATTACCTATGTTGTTTCTGGAGAGAGAAATTCAGGTGTTATCTGCATGAATGGAGCAGCTGCTCATCTAATAAAAAAAGGAGAAGAGATAATAATAATGGGATTTGAACTAACAGATAAAAAAATTAAAGCAAAAAGCATTCTTGTCGACAAACAGAACAAATTTGTCAAATTTTTATAATCAAATTGAACTACACACTTATTGTTAACGTTAAATAATTTTCAATATCAACATTATATTTTATAAACTCAACTTTTTTCCCTAACGAGCTAGAAATAATACCTGACATTATACCTCGAAAAATAATATACTTTGTTTGTTTTGAAAAGATGGTCCAGGGATAATATTTCGATACTATGCGTAGTTTATCAGCATCTAAAACAAGGATATCCCCAAAACCTAATGCAGAAAAAAAATCTGTAATGAATTTTTTATAATTAGTTCCACCGTATGTTTCTCTTAATAATTTTCCATAATCAAAACAAGCATCAAAGAGAACTTGTTGGCCATTTGTCAGTTTAGATATTTCTTGTTCTAATAAGTCCAAAATATGTGTATCAGAATGAAAAAACCTGTTCTTTTTATAAGAGAGAATACCGCCATGAAAATCAAAAAAACCAGCATCAATTAAACTTTTTAAAGAATTCGTAGAATATGTTGTTTCTCTTATTTCATTCATTGTTTTATAGGAAACATCAAATTTCTTTTCTAGCAGATCTGTTTCATGTAAAAAAGTTTCAGATTTTTCTTTAATTTCATGTTCAGGGCCACAGAAGATAAGACATTTTTTATCTCCTCTTCCCTGACATTCTAATTGTATTCCTTCTAATGTTTTATCTTGCATCACATATGCCCAGATACCAGGAATGCCTCCATCAGCCATTATATAACCTAAA
>CAZVNH010000145.1:0-6859 GCA_964628575.1 uncultured Thermoplasmatales archaeon
GTTCCAAATAGCCTTGAATTAGTATCAGTTGCATCAAAACCATATGCCGAGGATGATTTTTTCTCATTACCTTTTTTCAGAAAATGGATAAATGTTATAAAAAATGACTCGAAATATTGCGGATTAAAAAATTGGTTTAGCTCTGAAGAAACAATTTTAAAACAAGAAATAGGACATACAAAAAAAGTTTTAGATGTAGGATGTGGATATGGAAGACATATTAAAATATTTGCTTCTGAAAATAATTGTGATTTGATTGCTGGAGTAGATAAGAATGCAAATATGGTATTAGATGCAACAAAATTAAGGAAAACGTATGGTGAGAAGATAGTAATCAATTTAGAGGATGCAACTGATATATCATTTCAGAATGATAAATTTGATTTAGTTATTTGTATGACAAATACATTGGGAAACATGGGTAATAAAAAAAAGAGAGCTCTTGAAGAAATGAAGAGAGTAGTTAAACCAAATGGAAAAATTGTAATAAGTGTTTATAAGAATAGTGATGAATGTTTATCTCTAAGAAGAAGTAGTTATGAAGATAATAGAGTTGAAGGAGGATTACATATAATAAGAAAAGGTGATACTCTAATTGCAAGGGAAGGATTGGAATCTGAGCATTTTAGTATAAATAAATTAATGGAGCTATGTAAATCAGCTGGACTTGATACAGCTCAAAAAACAATTACAGAAATAGATACTATTGGTTTAATATGTCTTCTTGAAATACCTTCAGAAAAAAAGTAAACAGAAAATCATGAATTATCTTAATGTAGCTAAATTTTTTCCTTGATAAATTTTATGGATCATATATGTTACTTAACCAGATATATATCTTAATTCTTTTTTGCTTTTTCTCTTAGTAATTTTTCAACTTTTTTTGAAAGTGATATTGTGATTTTTACCATGTAATATCCAGTATATTAGTATCTTTCCTTTTTTAATATACTTTATACAACATACCTCCATTCATCAGTGATCATACTTTCATTAAACAAAGCTGACAGAACCTAATTATTGTGCAAAGCCCTTTAAAACATTCACATTACTTCTTACAGAATTCCTTTCCCTCATAATTTTTTACATTTTTATCTACTGAATTACTAAAAAGCTTTAAAAAACTATTTTTGATTACCACGATTCATGACTAAATATAAGATTGCATGGCTCCCTGGTGATGGAGTTGGAAATGACGTTATGGATGCTGCAAAAATTGTTCTTGATACTATTGATATTGATGCTGAATATATCCCTGGTGATGTTGGTTGGGAGTTTTGGAAAAAAGAAGGAGATCCTTTACCTGAAAGAACAATTGATCTATTAAAACAAGTTGACTGTGGTTTATTTGGAGCAATAACATCTAAACCAAAAGAAGAAGCGGAAAAAGAGCTTTCATCTGAACTAAAAGGAAAAGGCTATGTTTATTCAAGTCCAATTGTTAGACTTAGACAGACCTTTAATTTACATACAAATATGCGACCATGTAAAGCTTTTGAGGGAAATCCATTGAATTACCGTGATGATATAGATATAGTTGTATTTAGGGAAAACACTGAGGGACTCTATGCTGGAGTTGAGTTCCATCCAGTTCCAGAAAGTGTTTTCAAAGCCTTAAATGAAAATCATCCTAAGATGAAAAAATTTGAAGATACATCTCTTGATGATCTTGCAATATCTACACGAATATTTACAAGAAAAGCATGTCAAAATATTGTTAGACAAGCGTTTGAATACGCAGAAGAATATAAACGAAAAAGTGTAACAGTTGTTGAAAAACCAAATGTCATCCGTGAAACTAGTGGACTTATGGTTAGAGAAGCTCGAAAAATCGCAAAAGAATATCCAGGTATTGAGCTATGGGAAACAAATGTTGATGCAATGTGTATGTGGCTTGTGAAAAACCCGCAAGACTATGACGTACTTGTATCAAGCAACATGTTTGGTGATATTATTTCTGATCTATGTGCTCAACTAGTAGGTGGACTTGGATTTGCAGCAAGTGGAAACATAGGTGACAAACTTGCAGTTTTTGAACCAACTCATGGATCTGCACCAAAATATGCAGGGCAATATAAAGTAAATCCAATTGCAATGATTAACTCTGTTAAAATGATGCTTGATTGGCTTGGTGAAAAACAAAAAGCAAGTAAACTTGATAGTTCAATTGCAGATGTAATCAGAGAAGGAAAAATTAAAACATATGATTTAGGTGGAAATAATACAAGTCTTGAAGTTGCAGAGGAAATTGTTAAAAAATATGATGAAAAATAATCAGTTTGTTTTATTTTTATAAACCTGCCATACATATTTTTTTTCTAATATTTCACATTTATCTAATTTAAAATTTGCATCATCTACATTTGTAAACATATTATAACATTTTTTTCCTACAATCGCTGGATGAATCAACAGACTTATCTCATTTACAAAACCTTGATTTATAAGAATATTTCCTAGAATTCTACCTGTATCTACTAAGATTTTCTTTGATTTATATTTGTTGAAAAGATATTCAAAAGATTTTTTTAGATTAATCTTTTTTTCACCAGTAATATAGTAATTATAATCTCTTTCATCCAAATATTTAATATATTCAACTGGTGTAGTTTTTGATAATAAAATAATTACATCTTTGCAGAATTCAAATTTTCTTACTTCATGAAGCAATCCTTTTAGTTTACCTGTTGAATCAATGATAACCCAATAAGGTAAATTTTTATCTCTTATTGGTTTTTTAAAATCAATTTTTTTTTCAGGTGATATTTTTCCATAAAGATCAATCCCTTTTTTAATAGTGTTTGAGCCGATTAGATGACTATCTGGTTTATAATTACCAGCTATTTGATAATGTAACTCCATATTAACATCAAAGTTAGTTAAAGATCCATCTATACTAATAGAGTTATGAATAATAATATATGGACGCATGTTAAAATCACTGAAGATAGTATTAATAAAACCTTTAATTAATTTTTATCTTAGAAAAAATTTAAAAGAGAAAGGTACATTCCGGTGAGCAATTGGAGTCTATTTTATGACAGAACGAAAAAAAGTAATAATCATGGGAGCTGCAGGTAGAGATTTTCATAATTTTAATGTTTTTTTCAGAGAAAATGAAGAATATGAGGTTATTGCATTTACTGCTACTCAAATTCCTGATATTCATGGTAGAAAATATCCTCCTGAACTATCTGGTAGTCTTTATCCAAAAGGAATCCCGATTTTCCCAGAAGAGGATATTACTCGTCTTATCGATGAATTTGATATTGATTTAGTTGTTTTTGCATATAGTGATTTACCAAATGATTATGTTATGAATAAATCAGCAATAGTAAATGCTGCTGGTGCTGATTTTGCATTAATGGGAACAAAGACTACTTATCTAGAATCAACTAAACCTGTTATTGCAGTATGTGCGGTTCGTACAGGTTGTGGAAAATCTCAAGTTTCACGTGCAATTTTTGAAATCCTGCGGAAAAAAGGTATCAAGGTTGCTAGTATCAGACATCCCATGCCATATGATAAAGATCTTAATATGCAGACTGTTCAGCGTTTTGCAAGTTATGAGGATCTTGATAGATTTAAAACAACTATTGAAGAGCGAGAGGAATACGAACCCTATATTGATATGGGTGGAGTAATATATGCAGGTGTTGACTATGAAAAAATCCTTCGTGAAGCTGAAAAAGAAGCAGATATAATTATATGGGATGGTGGTAACAATGATTTTTCTTTTATCAAACCAGATCTACTTATAACAATTGCTGATCCACATAGAGCAGGCCATGAACTCAGTTATTACCCTGGAGAATTAAACTTTAGAAGCGCAGATGTAATTATCATAAATAAGGTGAATACTGCAGATAGAAAAGATGTTGATACCGTACATAAAAACGCAGAAGCTACAAATCCCTATGCAGAGATAATTCTAGGTGTTTCAACAGTTACAGCTGATGATAAAGAAAAAATATCAGGTAAAAAAGTACTAGTAATTGAAGATGGTCCAACCGTAACACATGGAAGCATGCCATATGGAGCAGGTACTGTCGCAGCTCAAGATGCAGGTGTAAAAGAAATAATTGATCCACGACCATTCGCAGTTGGAACAATAACTGATACTTTCAATAAATATACCCATCTTAAAAATGTACTTCCTGCAATGGGATATGGTAAAAAGCAGATATCAGAGCTTGAAAAAACTATTAATAATACAGATGCTGAGATAATTGTTAGTGGAACACCAATTGATATAACAAGAGTCTTAAAATCTAGTAAACCCATAGTACGAGTAAGATATGGCGTTGGTGATGAAACATTTAAAGATTTAGAAAAAATAATAGATATCTTTATTTCACGTCATCTCTAACGAAGTTTTGTACCTTCATTTACAAATTGAGCAAGTAATGCCTCAAGTTGGATATGAGCATTACTTCCTTCTATTAATCTAAATTCTGTTTCCCCTGTTTTTTCAATGAGTTTAATCTTGCTTTCATCAGGGATTGTTAAATCAAAGATATTCTGATGGATTTGTTTTATAATATCTTCGCCACTAAGTCCATATTTTATTAATAGATCATAGAGTTGATTACGTGCTTTCATAAAGTTACCACTGAGAGCTGTGTTAATCAGTTGTTTTACATCTTCAGGTTTTGCAGTAGCTGTTGTTTCATATAAAAGCTCAGCTGTGATTTTGTTATTAACTGATGCTCCAACTTGAAGAACATTTATTGCTTTTCTAAGATCACCACGACTTATAAAAATCAATGTTTCAAGGCCATCAGGAGTAATCTCGATTTTTTCTTTTTGAGCTATTTTCCTCATATATTTCTTGATATCATCAGGTTTTATTGGACTATATCTAAAAACTGTACATCTTGATTGTATAGGTTCAATTATCTTTGATGAGTAATTAACCGATAAAATAAAACGACAGATATGTGTATATTTTTCAATGGTTCTTCTAAGAGCTGATTGTGCATCATTTGTAAGACTATCTGCTTCATCTAAAAAAATGATCTTAAATTCAGCTTTACCAATTGGAGCGGTTCTAGCAAAATTCTTGATTTTTCCTCTAATTATATTTATTCCTCTTTCATCACTAGCATTAAGTTCGATAAAATTTTGTTTCCAGCTATCTCCAAAGAGTTCCCTTGCAAGAGCTAGTGCACATGTTGTTTTACCTGTTCCAGCAGGCCCTGCAAACATTAAATGTGGAACATTTTTTGTTTTAACATAGGCTTTTAGTCTTTCGACTATTTCTTCTTGACCTGCTACTTCGTCAAGTATTTTTGGCCGATATTTTTCTATCCAGATTTCCTCTAAAGCCATATATTTCTAAGTCCATTTTATTATTTAAATTTTTAATTTTCGTTTGGATAAACATAACTGGTTTAATAACTATTTCCCCTTATAATAAAAAGCGAACGTTTCTTTTTATTATTTTTTCTCTGCAGTCTTTACAGATTTTATAAAATGGTTTCCCATCTTTGTCATAGTAATAGTTACTGCCTTTGATCCTTCTACATATTTGGCATTGTCTTATAAACATAACTAAAATGTTTATTTTTTGTTTTATATGTTATTATTTGTTAATCTGTTGAAAGTATTAAAAAAGTTTTTTATTCTTTTTTAAATTTATCTGAATCAGATAATATATCTTCATAAAGTTCTAACATTTATCTATCTCTGATTTTTTAAAATATGATATATCTTTTGGAAGTTGGATAAACGCAAATAATTGAACTAATCCCGCTGCAAATAGAGTAAAAGAAAATAGGTAAACACTACCTTGAGAATATTCGATAGTAATATTTTCATTATATAAAATTGCAAGTGTTGACATTAATTGAAAAATTGAATATAATAAATATATAAAAACAAAAGAGAGAAATAATGAAATTTTTGTAAATTCTGATATAATATCATAACTAGTTGCTAAAAATATAATATAAATTATTTGAATTATAAATAATGATATTAATATTTGTTCATTAGTAAAATTCAATTCTTTTATAATAAACAACCCGAAAAATATACCAAAAATATATGTGATTATAGAGATAAGATAGAAAGTAAATATTTTAAAATTTTTGTATTTAATTGATAAATAATAAATTGCCACTAATATTAAAGTATAGCTAATAATATATAATAAATAACGAAAATAATTTAAAATTTCATTATTTGTTAAATTGATATAATTTAAATTCATTGATAAAAAAATTAGGATTAGATTAAATATTGTTGTAGTTAAAAAAATTAAGGAGCCAACAATACCAAAATTTTTAGGTATTGTTTCTCTATTCATTTTTCATCTCCAAAACATTATTTTAAAACAGTTAATTATTTAAATAATTCTCCTTAACAATTGATAACAAAGAGTGAAGATATATTTTTACTTATTCCCTCCTATAAACCAATGTTTTAAAATGCTTTTGGTACATAAAGCTCATAGTTTTAGTTGGAAAAATACTTGTTAAAAGTAGTATTATAAGGAGAGATTTATTAATTATTAAATTATTACACAAATGAGGAGATGAGGATGAAAGAATTATTAATTGGTGTCATTTCTATAGCTATTATAGTTATTGTTATTTTTTCAATAGTATTTTTATTTTTTAAAAATGATAATAATAATAGTTGTAATGTTGATGAAGAATATGATATCGGTGAAATTGATAGTAGATTTATTGGTGAATGGATATTTCCAGAGAATAATCAAATATATATTTATAAATCAAATGGCTCTTTTTATACTATTTTTGATGATTTTTCATATCTTCTATATCTTGGTACTTGGGGAGTTAAAGGTGAATTATTATGTTCATTTTTAAAGAATATCGATAATTCTTTACAT
>CAZVNH010000146.1:0-6844 GCA_964628575.1 uncultured Thermoplasmatales archaeon
GTCCACATGCTGGAAAAGTCCAAATCCATGGTAAACCATATGTATAATGATCTTCAGGCGTTAACCAAATATCAGGTAAGTTTTCATTATGGACAAGAATGTCTTCATCTCCAAGTTTTACATAAAAATTGTGAGTATTTTCTACTGTAAACTCATAAGATTTTTGTTTACTAAAAACTTTTTCAATTGAGTAAATTATACAATCATCTTTTTCAAAAGAAAGAAGTCTATCTCCAACTTTTAAATCATCTGCTTCTTTCCATTCATCGTTTGAATATATTAAATGATTAGGAGTAACTCTAAGTTCATTATTTATTAATAAATAATAATTTGTCATATCATCAGAATCATGATTAAAAACATTTGTAACTTGATTATTTTCAATATTATCTTTATTAAAGTTATATGATTTAACAATATCTCCAATTTTAATATCTTCTATATTTTTATAAGAATCATCAGTCATTAAAATTTTAGTTCCTGAAAGAAAACATGTCTCTTTTAGTTTATAAAATTCTATTTTACTAATTGAGCCGCCATCAGTTCTATCAATCTTAATATCAAGGTCTCCATTTCCTTCGTTTTGAGCAATTTTCTCAACATCAAATTGAAAATTAGGATTATATGATCCTGATATTATTAATCGATCTCCCTCTGAATCTATGTCTATTATTGAATTGTCTTCTATTTCAACATCTATTTTTGCATTAATTTCTTGGTCAGTAATTTTTAAATTCTTTAGAGTTTCAGGTATTTTTGAAAAAACATTTGCTATAATTTTGTTTTGAGCTACATTTTTTTTATCTTGTATAAGTGTAGGTCCTATAGTTATTGCAGCCCCTGCTGCTGAGAAAAATATTAGCATTATAAAAACCATTGATATCGAAGATGTAACTGCTTGATCACGTTTTTTTATTAATTTGTTAATTCTGCCTATTATTTTATTTAATGGTTTAATTGCCATTATTTTTCCACTCCTTAAACTCATCAAGATATACTCTGTAATTATTTATATTTAAAGTTTTTGTGTTATTTTGTCAAAAAGATAAAAAAATCAAAAGAAGAAATTAGATAAAATCATTAAACTCAGCTTCAACAAAAACAACAGAAAATAAAAACTGACGACCTATACCAAAATCCTCAAATATAACCACATCACCAAAACGATTAAAACAATCAAGTTGCTCAAAATAATTATACCAAGCATTACTACAATCACCATAAAAACTAAGCTTTAAATCAAAAACATCATATCCCTGCATCTCACCAATAAAACTATTTATTGTTTCAAAATCTAAAATATAATTACCTTTACCAGATACACTATTACAACCGCTACCAATACGTGTCAGAGCTATATTCAAACCAATTTTTTCAACTTCATCATCTTCAAAAATACCAATACATTTTTCCATATTTATATTAGATCCGCTTTTACTAATGACACTACCACTTTCTAGAATACTATTATAGGTCTTAGAACTACCAGATACACTATGAACAACACGACCTAAATCAAGAATAAAACAAAAACCAAAAGGCACCTTAGAATTTGCAGGATCAGTATAACTACCATCTAATGAACAATTGGGAAAGCTATCAGAAAATAAAAAAACACCAATCATTCCTGAAATATCAAAACCTACATCATTTATATGTATCCTTGTACTACTTAGTGTATTATCATATGAAAATGAATTTATTGAGTCCAATGGAATAATAACATTATCATCAAAACTAATTGAGATAGGATCAGACCAGTCACTATATATATACTCACCAATATCACTATAGAATTGTCTCGCACGAGCTCTTATCATATATACACCAACATCTGACCATTGATGAAGAATATCATTATTCTTAAAACTCATAGGATGATTAGGTAATTTCCAACCTGATGTTGAGCCATCGCCCCAATCAAACATATACCAAGTATCATCATTATCTGGAGCTGCAGATGCAATGAAGCTATAAGAAATATCTTTGTAAAATCTTTCACATGGAATATCTACTGTAGGAATATCTGGAGCACCATAAACAGAAATAATGCATAAATCAACATCAGTCCAATCAGATCTTAAACCTGCAGAATCCTCAGCGATAACACGAACTTGATATTCCCCACCATAAAACCAGGTATGATATACACTAACATCAATATCAGGTTGAAAAAAATCAGTCCATTCGATTTCGCTTCCATCGTCCCAGTTAAAACCGTATCTTATATTTCCTTCATCATTACTTATAACAGTAAAAGTTCCAATCTCCTGACTTTGTAAAGATTCAGGTTTTTCAATAAAAACAGGAGTATCAGGTGGATTATTAGGTATACCAACATAAATAGTAAAAGGATCTGACCATCTACTCTCAACCTGAGCACCATCATCCAAGGCTTGAAAACGAATCTCATAAATTCCTTCATCTTTATAACTATATGAAGGAAGTTCTGTAGGTGGAAAACCAGATGGACCCCAATCAGACCAATCAGAAATAAACTCACTTGGTATCCACTCAGGGATAGTGGCGAATGATCCTGATCCTGATGGTTCTTCATAGTACCCTAATTCAGCATGCCAATCAACTCGGTAACAAATCCTATCATTATTTGGATCAGAAGTAAGAGCAGTATAATACCCTATTTCTTCAGGATCCAAAATAGAAGGCCCATTTATATAATTAGGAGGATAGGGACCACCGTTAGTATCAGAATCTGTAATATAAACAATTTTTGGATTGGACCATTCACTATATAATGTTGTAATACCTGATTGAGTCTTTGCTTGTGCTCTTATCTCAACCCAATCACCAGCATTATCCCAAAACGAGAATGAATCTGAAACCTCTTCTTCTGAATCAACAGGACCTATCCAATCTTTTATGCTATTATTAACATTAAAACGAATCCAAACTTGTTCACCACCACTATGATAAGCACTACTACTATATTGAGCTACACTACCTATTCCCACCGGACTAGGACCACTGGGAATAGAAGGAGTGCTGGGAGGTAAAAAAGAAGAACCATAATCTCTGGGTATACCTGTTTTTGTAACAATTCCTGATTCTCGAGGCGTCATATCAAAAAATCCATTATCATCAACAAAACTCTGAAGAGTTATTGTATATGTTTGATCATTAATTAAATCCTCAATCAACACTTGATTTCCTGTTCCACGATAAACCTCTTGACCATTGCATTTTACAACAGTTTCAAAATTTAAACAAGATTCCCATGCAGAATTTTCCCAATCAACTAATAAACATTCATTACCAATAGAAATACAAACATCATATGGATCTTCAGGATAGGTAATAAAAAAAACAGTATTTTCTGGACCAATATTATATGAAGATCCATATTGGTAATGAGATGTTGGATTGTAAAAATATTCCGATTTATGAAATATTCTGAAAAAATAATGATAAAAATGTGCTGGTTCTAAATTATCATTAATTACAGTAAAAGTAGTACCGTAATCACTTTCACCTAAATTCCCTTGTCTAGGTGATGTATCAAAATATCCATCATAATCATAAAACAACCATTGACATTCATAACCACTCCAGTCCCAAAATTTGCCTACTGCTGTTGCAGAAGTTGTAGTTACAGCAATTGGATCTAAAGTTTCAAATGTTGGACCGCACCAATGAAAATTAAATTCATATAGTTTCATAGGATAAGTATGCCAAGATGCTTCGGAATTAATCTTAAAAGCTATTTCAACTCCACAAATATGTTTAACTTCTCCAAAATTAAAAGTATAGAATACTCCATCCTGCCAATCATTAATTATCACTTCTCCACCATAAATATAAGGTGCAGACAAAAACCTAAAACGTGCAAGTTCATGTATTCCACTAACTCTATTTGCTTTAAATCTAAATCCATTACATCTAATTTGTCTACTGTTATCTTCATTCGAAAAATAATAAGTTAATGTACCTGTCCAATCATCCCATGTAGGATGATAAGCTAGATTAACATCAAAATCCGAGTAATAACTATACCATCCTGTTCCATATTCAGGATTGTCCCACCAATCCTGACTAATATATTGAAAACCATAAGGTTTCTGCCACTCATCGTTATGAACTAAAACATTAAAATTATTCATACAAACATAATAATTATCAACTGATTCTACATCTAAATCATAAGACAGTGCCTTTTCATATACCTTCTTTATTGAATAAATATTTATTATATCTTTATTAGATGAACACAAACTATCACCGATGCAAAGCTCATCAGCAAATAACCAGTCACCATCAGAAAAAAACAAATGATTAGGAGTAACACATAAATCATTATTAAATACTAAATAATAATCACCCATCTCGAAAGAGTCATAACAAAAAACATTTTCAACAATAGATTTTGTTACTATATTTTTATCAATATCAAAAGAGGAAACTAAATCACCAATATTAACATCTTCGATATTTTTATATGATCCATCAGCCATTAAAACTTTTGTTCCGGCAAGAAAACAGGTATCCTCAAATTGATAAACTGAAAAACTACTGATATCTCCATTATTAACAACTATGGTAATATCCTTATCATTGCCATCTTCTTGTTCAATATCCTCAATATCAAAATCGAAACTCTTATCATGAACCCAAGATATAATTGCTCTATCACCAACTTCCTCAATATATGCTGTACCCTTGTTTTTAATTGTAATCTCACCTGATGAAAGTGAACCTGATCCAGCTTCCAATAGACTTTTTAAAATATCATCAGCCATTTTCATTAAATCCTGACTAACAGCTTGTTTCTCTGCACGAGCTTCTAAATCATTAACAAGAGCAGGACCAACAACCATTGCAGTACTAGCAACAGAGAAAAACACAACTAAAATAAGTATCAAAGAAATTGCAGAACTTACTGCATTTTCACGTTCTTTGACAAACTTATAAAATTTATCTTTAATCATTTCATCCACTCCTATTAATTTAATGAACAATATAATTATTCCAAATAGTGCATCCTAAATATCTGAATATATTAACAATTGAAATATTTTTTCTAAACAATATTATGAGTACTATCTTTTGAATTTTTATGACCAACCCTTAACTCCTCCAACCAATCCACAATGAATATGTGATATAATTTTCTATTTCTAGTATATAAACATAATTTGTAAAAATTACATATTTGTAAAAATAACAAAGAAATGTATTATCCTTAATTCATAAAAAGTAGTTAAAATAAATTTGATATATTACAATTGATAAGAGCTGTTGTTATAATAAATTGTTTTTTTATACCATTTTCATAAATAAAAAATTCATTATATGGTCCATTTTGTTTTTTAAATTTAGTATAATCATGGCTTAAAAGATAATTGTTCCATGCAGTTTTTGTATCACCTTCAAATTTTATTTTTAAATTATAGATGTCATAACCAGCTTGTTCTCTTATTATTCTATTTTTATTTTCAAATTGTATTTGATAATTGTCTTCTCCGTAAAAAGATATATTATTTTCTGATCTTAGCATAATAATCTTTAATCCAACTGTATCTGATGATTCATATAAATTAGAATAACTCTTTATATGTTTTGAATCAAATTTTTCTTTAATAACACCGCCATTTTCATATATTGAATTAATTGTGCCTTCTGATGAAAAAAGAGAATGTATTATTCTACCAAGTTTGAATTTATAGATAGTGCCAAATGGAATAGTTCCTTTTGCTGGATCCATAGAAGAAGGATAATTATCGCTAAAAAGGTGAATACATATAGAACCATTTATATCAAAATCAGCTGTAATATTTTCCCAAGTATTTTTTTGTTCAATATTCTTTATTCTTTGTGTTTTTTCTTTTTCACGATCAGGAGGAATAATATATTTGTGATTGATTTTTACAGCTAATGGATCAGACCATCTACTTTCTTTTCCATTAATATCCTGGGCTTTAACTCTAATCTCATGAACACCTATACTGTTCCATTCATGATTTACTGAAAAATCTTCACCGGAATTAATAAAATCAGTCCATTCTAAATCATTGCCATCATCCCAATCAATACAATATCTTATATTGTCTTCATCTGGATCATTTGTGATAACATCAAAATTGTAGTTTGTTGAATTATAAAAATAATCAAAGTTACCTAAACAAAGTGGAATTTCAGGTGTATCTGGAGGAAAATTTGGAATAAACTCAGGCCAAACAAAGATAGTGCAATTATTACAAGAATAGATATTATCATTATCTCTAACAATTACTTTAGCAGTATACACTGTTGTTTCTAAACCAGTTGTATATGTATGAGATAAGATATGCTCAAAGCTATTTCCAAATTCACCAGTTTGTTGATAATCGATTAATCCATCACTATCAATGTCAACACCCCAGTATGTTATTTGCCCATCAAGGTCATAAGCATTAATTGTAAATGATACATTAAGAGGAGAATCACCAGAACTAGGTTCAGGAATTATATTACAGGATGGTGGAAATATCAAAACTAAAGATGTAACAATAGATCCCTCTCCACCTAAAGTATCTCTAACTGTTAGTTTAGCATGAGTTGGAATTATCTCTGAAAAAGTATGAGATATATAATCAGGTGGATAGCCACTACCACTATAATCAATGATACCATCGTTATCTACATCTAGCTCCCATTCAGCAATCTCACCTGTTGGATCAAAAGCATTCATAGAATAATTAAAGTTATATGAACCAACATCTGTTTGAACAGCTGAAAGAGTGCAAGTAGGTAAAGCATTAACAATTTTCAAAGAAACTTTATCTGCATTTATTGTTGGACGGCAAGTAGGGTAAATAGTTTTTTCAGCAAAATATGAACGGATATATAA
>CAZVNH010000147.1:0-6839 GCA_964628575.1 uncultured Thermoplasmatales archaeon
CTTTGTTCTGTATAATTTGGTTTAGGGAAAACCTGATTGATTTCTTCATAGGATTGTGAGATAATTTTAGCATCATGGTCAAAAATTATTGAGCGTATTCCTGTTGTTCCATCATCAATAGCCATGATATATTTCATCATTTCTTAATCACCTTATCCATATCTCGAGTAGCAACTATATCGATACCTGTATCAAGTATATTTTTACATACAATTTGACCACATTTTACAGGTGCTTTAATTTTTAACTCAGATACCTTTTTTACGCATTCTTTAAGCAATTTTTTTGGAATTTCTTTTTGACTTCTAACAGGTAACATTTTTTGTGTACTATCTTGAATTTTTATAGTTGTTGTAAGTATTCTTCTTGGATCTTTTACTTCTTGTATTGCATATTCTTTTCCTTGTTTACATGTATTTCCAATAACTTTGATTTTTTCTTTTTCTATTTCAACATATATTTTACATCCTTCTGGACATAATGTACATGTTACTACTTTTTTTGTCATTGTTTTTCCCTCACATCAATAACTATTTTTTTTCCTCGCAATTCTTGAAGTTTTTCGTGTAGAATTTTTATTTTTATCATTTCTGGTGGTTTGACTATTTTCTTTGTTTTTTTTACAACAACTTCTTTATCTTTTGTAATAATAATATTTACATCTTTCATTTCTTGTTTGACTCTAAAATAAAATATTACATCGTCCTGTATTGTTCCACTTAATATTTGAGGAACAATATAGCTAATGTTTTCACCTGGAACCATATTTGTTGTAATATTTTGTTCAAATTTTGTTTCTATTGATAATGCTGCATATTTACCTGCTATTTCCGCACTCTCTGATACATCATCAACAATATCATGTACATGAACAACATTACCGCAAGCAAATACACCTGGAATATTTGTCTGCATATATTGATCAACAATTGGCCCATTAGTTATATTATCAAGTTTAACATCTATTGTTTTACTTAATTCATTTTCAGGGATTAATCCAACCGCAAGAATTAATGTGTCACATTCAATATATTTTTCAGTTTCTTTTTTTGGTAACTTTATGTTTTGATCAATTTCTGCAACAGTTACACCTTTTACTCTTTTTTTCCCATGAATATTAACAACTGTATGTGAAAGATATAATGGTATATTAAAATCTTCGAGGCATTGTACTATATTTCTTGTAAGACCTCCAGGATGTTGCATTATTTCATAAACACCTTTTACTTCAGCACCTTCAAGAACAAATCTTCTAGCCATGATTAAACCTACATCACCTGAACCAAGTATAACGATTTTTCGGCCTGGAAAAACTCCTTCAACATTGATTAGTCTCTGTGTTGTTCCTGCAGTATATATTCCAGATGGTCTAGTTCCTGGAAGCAATACTTGTGAGCGCGTTCTTTCTCTGCATCCCATCGCAAGAATAATAGATTTGGTTTCAATTTCAAATATTCCCTCTTTTGAATTTGAAGCAATTATCGTTTTATCTTTTTTTATATCAATAACCATTGTATTAAGAAATATTTCAATATCAGTTTTTTTCAACATATCAATATATTGTTGACTGTATTCAGGTCCAGTTAGATTTTCACCAAATTTAAAATTACCAAATCCATAATGAATACATTGAGGTAAAATTCCTCCAAGTTCATCAGATCTTTCTATAAGTATTACTTTTTTTTTATGTTTTGATGCTGTTATTGATGCTGCAAGGCCTGCAGGTCCACCACCTATTACAACAACATCAGTTTTCATCGATATCACACTCTATTAAACATTTTGCTTTTCCAACGAATAGATTTGAATCAGGATTATTTTTCACAATTTTTTCAATAGGAATGTTTGTTTCACGAGCAATTATTTCAGCAACTCGTGGTAGACAAAAACCTGCTTGACAACGTCCCATTCCTGCGCGTGTACGTCTTTTTATTGCATCAAGATTTAACGCTGGAAGTGGAGAATTTATTGCATCAATAATTTCCCCTTCACTAATATGCTCGCATCTGCATATGATATGACCATAAAGAGGATTTTTTCTAATTAGAGCATTACGTTCATCAATTGATAATTCATTTAGAATTATTGGTTTATGTCGAATTGGATTAAAATCAGGTTTTTCTATGAGTTCTATGTTTTGATTTTTCAATATTTCAATTACCATATCAGCAATTGCAGGAGTAGCTGCAAGACCTGGTGATTGAATACCTGCAACATGAATGAATCCTTTATTTTTTTTAGATGGTTTTATAATGAAATCTTCTGTAAATGTAGGTGCACGAATCCCTGAAAAAAAGGTAATTATTGATTTTTTTGGGAAATCTGGAATTAAAGAACTATAGGTTTGATAGATGTGATTGATCTCTTCTACAGTAACAGATTTGTCTTTTTTATCTGGTATTTCAATAGCTGTTGGCCCCCATTGAATATTACCATGAGTTGTAAGCATAATTCCTCCACCTTTAGTATGTTTTTTACGTGGAAAACTTAGAATTTTTAATATATGAGTAAAGCTTTTTGCATATTCTTTATCAAATAATAATGTCGAGCCTTTTCTTGGATGAATTGTATAAGTTCTATCATCTACCATTTCAGCTATTTTATCAGCATAAACTCCTGCTGCATTGATAATAAATTTAGTTTCAAAAAAGCCTTTATTTGTTTGTACTTTAAATTTATTGTCTGATTTTTTTTTTATATCGACAACTTCTGTATTTAATGAAAATTTTACTCCATTATGTATTGCATTTTCAGCAAGGGCAATAGTATATTCATAAGGGGATGTAACGCCATATGTCGGTGAAGAAACTGCAATTAGAGCATCTTTAGTTGTTTTTGGTTCTAATTCCCATAATTTTTCCTTTTTTACTTTTTCGATGGGAATACCCATTTTTCTTCCCCGTCTGATTATGATTCCTGGAATTATGTATCTTGCAATAAATCGTCCAAGAAAATTAGGGATTTTAGTTTTTGTAAAAGAATCTTTAGTTAAAATAATGAACATTCCACATTTTTTATAGTCCACATTAAGCTCTTTTGCTTTTTTTTCAAACATGAAATGTCCTTTGACACATAATACCTGCTTCAGAGTTCCTGGTGTTTCACCAATCCCTGAATGAACCATTGCATTATTTGCCTTAGTTGCACCACATGATACATCTTCTTGTTTTTCTAAAACAATGGTTTTAACATTATATCTTGATAATTCCCGAGCTATACTACAACCCGTTACCCCTCCACCGATAATTATAATATCTGAATTGGCAATTTTTTTATTCAGACCTTTACTTCTTAATGGTTCTTTATAACCTGGATAATGTAGATTGTTTACAACTCCATTTACATTTTTGATTTTCCCTGCTATATATCCAATTTTAATAAAATCTTGATAAGAGTCTACTTCTCCTGAGAATTTTACAATATTTTTTTCAACAGTTATATTAATTCTGTTAAAATTGTTTTTTCTCAGTTTTTTTTCAATTTTTTTCTGTATCTTTATATCACTCATTTTAATCTTCAAAACTCATATTTACAATTTCTGATATATCAAAAACCTGACAATTCTGGTTTTTAAAAGCTGTTTTACATGTTGGACATGATGTTATTATAATATCAGCATCTTTTTTCAAATCTTCAACTCTTTTTTTTGCTATAGTATTTGAAATATCACTATTAATTCTCTCAAGTGAACCTCCTCTTCCGCAACATTGCGTATTATTTTTATTAAAAAACGGTTCTATTACTTCTAACATCGGAATCTTTTCTAGTAATTGTCTTGGTTCTTCAAAAATATTTAATTTTCTAACAAGTGTACATGGATCATGATAAACACATTTTTTCTTAATTTCTTTCATTTTGCTTTTTGATATTATCCTGTTTAAATATTCTGATGTATGTAATATTTCAATATCAAGTTTAAATCCTATTTCTGAGTATATATTTTTAAAAATATATGTACAAGTTGGACAACTACAAACAAGAGTTTTACATTCTGTTTTTTTAATTTCATCGATATTTTTTTTCGCAAATTCTTTGAATTCTTTAATAAATCCAAGATTATAAAGAGGAGCGCCACAGCACCATTCATCTTTTAAAAAAGTAAAATTTGTTTTAGATTTTTCTAAAATACTAATCATTGAATTGGCAATGTTTTCTTGTTCTGATTGTACACTGCATCCCATAAAATATAGTATCTGAGCTTGTTTATTTTCTGGTTCTTTGTTAATTTTATTTTCTCCAAGAATATGTTTTTCATTAAGTTCGTCCTTTATTTTTTTTACATTATCTGGTATCTGATTTTGGTCTACCAAATCCTGATGAACACCTTTTAATAAGTCTCCAAGTGAGAAATCAAATGGACACCATTGTTTACAAGCATCGCAGTTACAACAAGTATAAAGAATATTTTTTGCTTTTTCAGGTTCAAGTTGATCCATTTCATATAGTAAAGCAAGTCTTGATTTACCAGATGGTGAAAGTGTTTCTTTCTTTGCTGCTTCAGATATAGGGCAGTCAAAACGACACATATTAGGGCATAGTGCACATTTCATTATTGAATCAAGATCTGCATTGGTTTTTTTCTTTGGTAAATACTCTTTTTTTCCCATTAAAAATCGCTTCATTGCTCTAGCTCGAACTGTGATTGGTGCTTTGCTTAATGATTCCATGATCCAGCTATATTTTTTCGGGATCAATATTTTTTTACCCCCATCTTACCTGGATTCATTATATTGTTTGGATCAATTGTTTGTTTTATTGAATTGAATAATCTAAAACGATTTCCCATTTCCTTTTCAAGCCAGTTTGCTCTTAATAATCCTATTCCATGATGATGACTAATTGAACCATTATTTTCGATACAGGCATTCATCATTTCATCCCATATTGATTTATAGAAATCAAATGGATCCATTTTTTTTGGTGGAATACCTCCAAATGTAAAATAGAAACAAACACCCTGAGAATAGAAGTGAGAAGCATGAGCTGATGCAACAACAACTCCTTTTATTGATCTCATTGCATTAATCATTCCTTTGTATAATCCAGATGCATATCTCCATCCAACTGATACTTCTACTGTATCAAAGATAAAACCTTTAGGTGTAAAATCAGATGACTCTTTTACATTAAATCTAGTATTAAGCCAATGTTTTACAGGTTCTTCACCCATTGTTTTTCCATTGTGTTTTTTACATATTTCTTCAGATTCCTTGTTTTCTAGATCTGCTAATTTTTCTGATCCTTCCATAACTAAAATAAGCATACATCTACCTTTAACATCCCCAATATCATAGAAATGACGAAGGGTTTCATTTTCATCATATATTCGAATTACTGCAGGGTACAGATTTTTCCGCATTATCTTTCTTACTGATTCAAGAGAACTATTTAAAACAGGAAATAGATAGGATGAAAGAATTCTTTTTTCAGGATATGGCCATATCTTTACTGTTGCTTCTGTTGTAATACCAAGTGTTCCTTCGGAACCTAGAAATAGTTTTTCAACTGATGGACCGGTGGACGTTCGAGGTACAGGTTTTGAACTAATAATTGTACCGTCTGGTAATACTCCTTTTAATGATACAATTATATCTTCTATTTTACCGTATTTTGTTGAAAACTGACCTGCTGCTTTACATGCAATCCATCCACCAAGAGTTGAACAATAAATAGATTGAGGTATATGGCCCATTGTGTATCCTTCACGGTTTAGACTTCTTTCAAGAATCATACCATTAATCCCTGTTTCAACCTTTGCTAAAAGATTTAAATCATCTATCTCATAGATATGATCCATTTTTTTCAGATCTACAACAATTCCACCTTTGACTGGTATTGCTCCACCAAGTACACCTGATCCTGCTCCAAAAGGAATTACAGGAATTTTCTCCTTGTTTGCTAATCTTAAAATCTGTGATACTTGTTCTGTATTTTCTGGCCAGACAACAGCATCAGGAAGGGCTGCAATTTTACCATCAATTAGCCATCGTAATGTAATTGGCATATAATCTTTTGAGTATGAAATTAAATCAGTCTCATTTGATGAGATATTTCCATGAACAATTGGTGAAAATTTTTCAATAATTAATTTTGAAATTTTTAATTTTTTTTCTCTTGGAAAAGCAACCTCATAACTCATATGATGAAAAGTAAAAGAACAGGATATATTTATAATAACGGTAATAATAAATTTATAGTTTTACAGGAATGATTTATATAATAATTGCTTATTTACCACCCAATAATTTAAATTTGAATTTGGAGGTTATGATTTTTATGGATTGGGGAATGAAAAATAGAATGTCAAAAATCATTCAAAAAGATGGACATACAGTAATGCTTGCAGTTGACCATGGATATTTTATGGGACCAACTACAGGGCTTGAAAATATAAGTGAAATGGTAAAACCACTTCTTCCACATGCAGATGTTCTAATGCCTACACGCGGAGGATTACGTAATTATATCCCGCCAGAAACAGATATTCCAATATGTCTTCGTGTTTCAGGTGGTACAAGTATACTTAATAAAACAAATCTACTTCATGAAGGTATAGCAGTTGATATTGATGATGCAATAAGACTTAATGTTGCAGCTGTTGCTTTTTCAATTCTTGTTGGTCAGCCATTTGAAAGAGATACATTACTTGGTATGACTGAATATATTGATGAAGCAAATAGATATGGAATACCTGTTCTTGCAGTTACTGCTGTTGGAAAAGGTCTTGGTAAAGATGCACGATATCTTTCACTTGCTTCTCGTATGGCTGCTGAGCTTGGTGCAAGCATTGTAAAAACATATTTCTGTCCAGATTTTGAAAAAGTGGTAGATACTTGTCC
>CAZVNH010000148.1:0-6655 GCA_964628575.1 uncultured Thermoplasmatales archaeon
ATTGCTGAAGAATTTATTAAAAAATTTGAATTTATCAGTATTTTTCAACAGCCATATATTACATTATTAACCTAATTGAACTAAAAAAAGAATAATTCAATTAAGATTTACATAGAGCTTTTTTATCTATTTTCTATTAGATTTTTTAACGAATCTAGATCCTTTTTTATTGAGTTTATTTCTTTGAGTTTTTCCTGTTCAAAGGTTCCGACAATATCATCTATAGAGGATGTCATTGTGTATATATGGACTGGGCGGCCCTTTCCTTTCTTTTTAAGATCCCTCTTTTTAATCCATCCTCTTCTCTGAAGCTCTTGCATAGCAACGCTTACTTCTGGTTGTCTTAGACTTGCCTCCCGTTCTATCTCTGCAGATCTACATTCATCTACTTTTGATATATACAGTAGTGTTTTTGCCAAATTTCTTGGCATGCCAAGCTCTGTAAATACTTTGATTATTTTCTCATCCTGTGAATTAAACCTATATGGTTTATACTGAGTCATATTATCATCCTTTGAATTTATATATTTTCATATTTATAATATACAACTACTTTATAAATTTTTTCATATATTAATATATAAATAGTTCAATCTTAGTTTAATCTAAAAAACCAAGAGCTTCTTCGATACGTCCCATTTCAATTCCAGTGGTTAAATTTCCAATAATTGCTCCCTTTGTATTTGCAATCAAACCACTTCCTATAATCGGACTTCCATGATTTATAGTTCCTATCATAACATCTACATTAAAAACTCTTTTTAGATTTGTAATTTCATCATCTGATGCTTTAGGGTGACAAAGAAGCCCTTTATTTGTTACCACTCCAGCCATTCCAACAGTTTTTAACCCTCCTATAGTTCCACGATACACAGGGACTCTAAGAGTTTCTTGAATTTCTTTTATAGTAGATTCCTTTAAATCAGGATGGACCATTGCAGCATTATCATTTACTAGAATATCATTTCCTGCAGCATTAATCTTATCAGAAATTACACATAATTTAAGACCTTGATCAACTATAATATCATAGGATCTTTTATCAATTAAATCACATACAACAGCACCAAACGAGTTCATAGCAAGAAGAGACCCTATAATACTTGCATCAGCAATACTAATCTCAATTAATTCAACATCAAGAGTGTTTAAAACCTTTTTTTTATCTTTTCTAGTTAGACCTTTTTGTATAAAAGCAATACTTTCATTAGTTCTACAAAACACACCAACATTTGGGTTTTCATTAAAATCCATTAACTGGAATCTGGATCTTTCTTCATTTATGCTATTTTTCCCCCTTTTATTTCATATAAATTACTTTATTATTTTATCATTCTATGTTAAATAGCTTTTATATGATTTATTTTAAAACAGGAATTAATTACTTATTATAAAATTTGTTATTTCCATTAAAAAAACCAGTTCAAGAAAAAATTACTCACTTTTTCGTTGTTTTTTTAGATGTAGTCTTTTTCTTAGAACTAGTTTTTGATTTAGTTGTTTTTTTCTCCGTTTTCTTAGGTTTTTCTTCTTTCTTTTTCTGAGGTTTCTTCTTTTTAATTTTTACCTCACCATCACCAGTTGGAGCAATATCATAATCTTCAGCGCCTGTTTCTGCTTCTTCTTCAGGCATTTCCTCTTTTCGAAGGATTGGCTCTTTCTTCTCTTTTTCTTCTTTAAGAAGTTCACGACGAGATTTTTTAAACATTAGTTCTGGAAGATAAGCTTCAACTACTCCATCATCAAATTTTACTGCTTTAACACGGATTTTACTAGGCATATTATATCTGCCCTGAGACCAAAGAGCATTATTTAGTGAATCATCAATCCAGATATCTTTTTCCTCAACCTTCATATGTCGTTTTAGATAATTTTTTACTCTTTTTATTGAAGTGGGTGCTGCTTTGGAGCTTTTATAACCTGTTTTTTTAAGTGGTATTACATAAATTCTTTCAAGTTCTTCAGCCATATCTTAAACCCTCTGTTTTTTTTAACTTTTTTTAAGTTTATTTCTACGCCAATTCCGTGTTTTAGGATGACGAGTGAAACGTCTATTAGTCTTAATCATAATCCAAGCTGGAACACGTCTATTACTATTTGTAGCTTTGTTTAATCGAATCTTTTTTCCAAGAGGTTTATGAGTTGACATTTTATTACCTTCTTTTTATCTTAATATCTCTTTTACGGGGCATTATCTTTTGAAGCATCACCCGTAATTGTTCGTCATTTATTTTATTTTTCAATTGCCCGCTTTGTGCAAGCATTATTAGTTGATTTTCAATGTTTTCAACAATTTCAGGCCGTGCAACACGTATTCGACCAAGACGTTGACGAGCATCTGTTGTTAGAATAGACCTAAGAATTGTCTTTTTCTTTTCTTCAAACTCTTTTTGCTGAGCTTCTTGCTCATCAAAACTATCCTGAAGAGCAGCTTGATCTTGTATCTCTTTTAGACGTTTTTTCCTTAATCTTTCTAATTCTTTATCCATAAATTTCAAACTTATATTATTTTATTCAATATTTGTTTAATTCAGGGTAATAACTTTCGATTTTTTTTAATACATCTTTTGATGCATTATCCATAAATGATTGTCCTTTTGGTGTTAGAACTCGTCCTTTACCTTTAATCTTTTGAATATATCCTGCTTTTTCAAGTTGTTGAACAGCACGTCTGATAATTGTTCCACTACCTTTTTTTGCTTTATGTGGTTTTGATCCTTTATTTTGTCTACCTCCAAACTCAGCGCGAAGATGCTCAATACCAATTCCATTATTAACATAGATTTTACGCATAATCGCTGCACATCTTATTTGCCACCAGTTTTTTATATTTGGAGGGTTCTCTGTATGTACACCTGTTCTTGAGTATACATTTTCTTCTGGTAATTGAATAATTGGATCGCTTTCAAATTTACTTGCAACATCTTCAATTAATTCCTTTGGTGGAACATCATACACAGTTGTCATAATTATATTACTCCATATAAATATGAAATTTGGGTAGGGTAATAAATGATAGGTTATATAATAGTAACGGAAACAAATATCTTAATTGTTATTTAAAGGGAATCCTGGTATATTTTCTACATTTTTTACAAAATAATATAATTTTTCCCCCTGAAATCCTCATTCTACAGGTTATATCTGGATGAAAATAAGAATAACAATGCTTACAAAAAAAACGTTTGTACTCTTTTGGAATTGGAACAAGATATTTCATTGATAATTTTCTTGCAATTTTTACATATCTATCAGAAAGATTATATTTTCCATTAAATGCTTGCTTTTCTGCAAGAGTAAATAATCTTTTAATTCTTTGTTTTGCAATTTTTTTCTGATTTTCTTTATTTTTTTTATAATATTTGGACATTAAGATCCAGATTTGATATAAACTCTATGTCTTTATAAACTTTTAAAAAAGAAAAAATAGAAATATTATGTATTTACCATCTTGCTACTTTTATTTGTAGATCTGCTTGTATATAATATCCACTGTATAGTACAATTACATTTTCTGTATATGATGCTATATCATTTGCCGTATCCCAATTTGTAGTTCCAGATCCATCGTCCTTATATAGAAAAGTATAATCTTTATTTCCTATTTTTATTAAAAAATCATAGTTATCAGGTAAATCAAATTCTGAAGATTTTAGATAATCATATTCAAGATTTTTTAATCTATTTATATTTTGCATATTTAAGATATATATTGGTAAATCATTTGTTACTCTATTTTTATTTATTGCATCATCTTTTTCTTCATTTCCAGTTATATAATAATATCCATCATTGTGTGCTATTATCAGGTTTTTTCCAGATTTAACAATATAGTTGTGATATCTTTTTGTTTCAAAGTTATATGTTGGAATTCTTTTATATACTCTTTCTATTGAAGAAATTTCACCATATAAAAAACTGTCTCCTATTTTCAGATTTTCTGCTTTTACCCATTCACCATTTATATATACTGGATGCTCAGGTGTTATACTTATTTCATTGTTTATTAACAGATAATAATCTTTTAACATTTGTTCAGGAGTATGATGAAATACGTTAGTTACGGTATCTGTAGTAATTATATTTAATAATAGATTAAATGATTTTATTTTGTCACCTATTTTAATATCCTTTATTTTTTTAGTTGTTCCATTTTCCATTAATATATCTGCATCTTCTGAGAAGCATTTGTCTCCTGCATCATTATGTACTACTCCATCTTTTGAATTCCATACTATAATATAGTTATGATAATCTTTTACCTCAAAATTATATGTAGGGACTTTTTTATATATTTTCTCAATTGAGGTAATTTCTTCTCCAAAGAAATCTCCTATTTTAAGATCACCTGCTGGAATCCACTTATCATTTAATCTTATAGGGTGGTTTGGTGTTACTTTTAGTTCATCATTTATAAGTAGATAGTAATCTGTCATTTCTTCAGAACTATGATGAAAAACTTGTTCTACTTCTCCAATAGTATCAACATTATTTGTATAATCTCGTGATTTTACCAAATCGCCAATTTCAATATCTTCAATATTTTTAGTACTTTCATCTGCCATTCTAATTTTTGTACCTGCTAAAAAACATATAGGTGGAGGTATTGGAGTTCCACCACCAGGTGTTTCACATCCATCTCCATAAACAACAACTCCTACTTCTAAAAGCCAATCTGATGTCCATCTCCATTTATCTCTAACTCTTACTGTAGCATATTTACCATATAAACCACATTCAGGCCACGTATATTTTTTATATATCTCTTCATCTGGATTTACTGGGCCTATCCAATCAGTTAATTCTCCATCAAAATCAAACTGGAAATAAAGCCTTTCATCTGGATCTGGATCTGTTGCAATCGAATACCATGTGTATTCAACTCCTTCATCATGAGTATAAGTCTCCTCAGTTGGTTCAACGTTTTCATCATAGCATATTAGGTATGATGGATCAGATGGCATATGGTTAATTATAATTGTTATACTATGTACCTGTGACCAGTCTGATTCTAAAGGAGGATCGCTATTATCTCTTGCTTTTACTCTAAAATAATATGTACCAGGTAAATTCCAATAATTTAAATAATCGTTTCTGGAACCTGAAGGTGAATATTCTGACCAATCAGGTTCCCCAGTGTATTCCAGTTCATATATATGAACTTCACACCAGATATTTGTACAGTAAATATTTAAAATATCTCCTTCTTTATTTATCGTATTATTAAATTTAACTCCTACTAAGAGATTATTTATTCTATCCCATGTCCAATCTCCTCCAAGAGGCAGTGTTTCAAAATCTAAGTAATATTCTGACCATCTATCTTCTTCATTTATACTTCCAAAGTATGTTGTTATACCAAAGTCTCTTGCAGATTCCAAAATCTCAATTTGTCCTTGTAGATTTTCTTCTGCTATTAAAATTTTAAAAAAATTTTCAGTAATTGGATCACTTTTAGAAATTTTCATATCAGAAGACATAATACAATGAATTGTTATACCAGTTGGTACAATTTCTTGACTTGTACTTATTTCTTCTAATTCAAACAATTCTTGATTTCCAACTTCTGAAGTATAAATATATGACTCAATTCCATCATGACCTTCAATTTTTGGATTCTCATCTACACATATATAATGTTCCTGCGGAGGAGGTATCATATATTCAAAATGATTCTGCCATTCCTTGACAGTAGAATCTCTATCAGGTAAAATATTATCTGAAGGCAGTATTCCACCAGGATTATAATTGAAATCCCAACCATATTGTATCATATCATTATTAACATCTTCTGAATAAGCAGAAAAAATATATTCACCAGTATCAGGAACCTCTTCTGAACCATAACGCTGATAATAAAATGAGCCTTTAGCCCTAATATACACTGCAGATATTGCTCCTAATCCTAAACCAACTAAACCTTTACCTTCATATGAATTATTAGTTAAAACCTCACAGACATCAATCTGATCAGAAAAAGCATATGACTCGTCATCTCCATCAGCCATAAGTTCAGGATACTCCCATCCTTGATTAACATAATCATTAAAATAATAACAAATATTTGAACCAGTCGAGAATTCGACTTTTATTTCAATTTTTGAAATCTGACATTCGAGAAAAGTAATAGTACTTCCACATCCCTCACCATAGTTTTCAATTCGAACATAACATTCAAGGTCCATTACATCATCCATTTTAAAAGGATGAGGAGCATATAAATCATCAGATATCTCTATCCAATCACCCCAATCAGGACTAGTAGAAGTTGGAACACCTGCATAAACTTTATCACCAGCATCTGCAAATCCTTCACCTTGAGTTTCAGATGCAAAATAAGGTTGAAGTGTAACAAGAGGTGCATCTTCTGGTATTATATCCTCTTGTCCAGGAAACCAAATTCCTCCTCCAGAATCTCCTGCCCCGCCAGTATATTTTATTCCTTCTGTTGGTCCACCAACAACTGGAACAGTTGGAGGAGTGGGCTCATAAGTTTCACTATCAAGATTAATATCAAATATTTTAATTACTTGATTATTCAAAAGATTCCGATCATCCTGGCTTGATGAAGGAATAACTTCGATATATAGGTAATGAGTTCCATAAGAATCAGGAACTGTTACATCTTGATCAATTTTTACAGATACTCCTGGTT
>CAZVNH010000149.1:0-1436 GCA_964628575.1 uncultured Thermoplasmatales archaeon
GGACTATACACATTTAACATCTAATGGTGAGTATGTAGGATATATGTATAATATGGAAAAACCAGATACAGTTGGTTACCCAAGTTATGATTACCCTTGGGTAATTAGTTTAATTTCTGATGCAGATTTCACTGAAGATTCAGGAACACCTGATATGAAAGATTCTCCATTTTTTATTTTAAAAGATCCAGATGAGCCACAAGATAGGATAATTATATTATTCCCAGATATCCAAAACTGTGCAAATGTCTCTATTTGTAATGGTAAAAACAGCAAGTCAGAAGATTTGATCTACGGTGTATGTGAAAAAATGAATAACACATTTACTGAACTTTTATTTTTTTATGGAAAGCCATACAGCTGGATTTATGAGGATGAATTACCGCTTAACAACCATACAATTAGGAATTCTACAAATATTATAAATCCAAAGATATATGTTTATGATGAACATGTTTATATTATTGGTGAAAACAAATCTGGAAAAATTGTTATTTTCCATTCGTCAGACTATGGTGAGTCTTGGGAAGAACCTCGTTTAATTATTAAAAATGCTGTACCTGTTGTAAATTTTGCGTATAATGCTGAGCATTTAAATGTAGATTTTTATGATGATTCATATGATCCAGATGGATACATTATGTCATATTTCTGGGAGTTTGGAGATGGAACAAATTCAACAGAACAGAATCCAAATCATATATATGCTGATTCTGGAACATATTCTGTGGAATTAACAGTAACTGATAATAAATTTGAAAGTTCTAATATAACTATAGATATCACAATTAGTAATACAACTCCTGTAGCTGATTTCATATACAATCCAATATATCCAAAAATTGGCGTAGATGTTACGTTTAATAGTACCTCAACAGCTATGATAGGATATAATCTTGATAATTTTATATGGGATTTTGGTGATGGAAGCACTAAAAAATACACTGAAAATGTAACACATAAATATCAAAACAATGGGACATATATTGTTAATCTATCAGTTGGTGATAATAAATCAGAAACAGATTACATTGAAAAAACAATTTATGTTGGACTTGCAGCAGAATTTACTTACAATCCAATTAATCCATATGTGGGTCAAGATATTACTTTTACCAATAAATCAAAAGTTCCTATTAATCATAGTATAATTAGCTATGATTGGGATTTTGGTGATGGTTCAACATCAACATTAGAAAATCCTACACATAATTATACAAGAGCAGGTTATTACAATATAAAATTAAAAATTAAGGACAACAATAATACAATTGCAACAAAAACTCATCAGATACTGATAACACCAGTTGATTATACTCCAAGATTCCCAGATATATCTGGTAATAATGGTGAAATAATGATAACATATACTGCTAAATCAAATATATTTCTAACTACTTCAAATAATAATGGAAATAGTTGGGAAGACCCAATTA
>CAZVNH010000149.1:1446-6579 GCA_964628575.1 uncultured Thermoplasmatales archaeon
TTAATGAGGTATATCCCCTGATCGCTCCGGTTAATCCAATTATTCTCAATAGTAAAAAATATTCAGTTACTCAAGGTGTTGGATTTTCTGGAAATGTAAAAAATTCTCATATTGCTTGGGCAGATAACAGGGATTTCAACAATAATATTTATTCAATAATTAGACAATCTCCATCTGCAAATCTTGAAATGGTGGCTGACAGTCTAAGTCTTGATACAGAAGTCAGACTTTTATTTTCAAGAAATATTATAAGATTTACAGTAAGAAACAATGGAGAATTTTTTGTTGAAGATATACCGGTTGATATTACAGTATCTTTCAATAATGAAAAGTATTCACCTATAATTATCCATTCCCCAACATGTGTTAAACAACTTGCTGGAAATGGTGCAAAAAGAAATTACTCATTAAAACTTTTTGAAGTAGGAGATTATGGTTTTTTTCAAGCACTTATTGATTATGCAGATGTAAAAGAAATAAATGTTACAGTTGATCCGGAATGTATCTCTGGTGATAAAAACCTTGAGGATAATACTAAAAAATTGGATGTAGAATTTCGCGATCTTTTCCCAAGATTTCTTGGAAGATTTGAATTCTTATATAAAATTATAAAAAGTATTCAAGGTGGATAAAAACAACCTTTTTTATTTTTTAATAATTCCATCTTCTGTAATATAGCCTTTTACATATTTTTTTGGTGTAACATCAAATGCAGGATTTCTAACCTCTGTCCATTCTGGATAAATCGTTTTTCCGTTAATTGTTGAAAGTTCCTCTCGTCCTCGTTCTTCAATTATGATTTCTTCTCCAGTTTTTATTTTATTATCAAAAGTACTTATTGGTGCTGCAACATAAAAAGGGATATTATTTTCCTTTGCAAGAACTGCTTTTTCATATGTACCTATTTTATTTGCAAAATCACCGTTTTTTGCAATTCTATCAGCACCTGTTATAACCATATCAATTTCACCGTTTTTTATAAAATGACCTGCTGCATTATCAGCAATTACTGCATGAGGAATTCCTTCTTGATATAGCTCCCAATCTGTTAATAATCCTTGGCATCGAGGACGTGTCTCATCAGCATAAACAAAGAATTTTTTTCCTTTTCTATATGCAACATAAAATGGTGCAAGCGCAGTCCCCCAGTCAACAGTTGCAAGAGCTCCTGCATTACAATGTGTTAGTATTTTTGTATCATTTTTAATTAATGGTTCTCCACTAATTCCTATACGATGGCATCTATCAATGATATCCTCAACATAGATATTTGCAGCATCTAAAGCGTCTTCACCATTATTTTTTTTTTTTATCATATAATCAATTGCATAAAATAAATCATATGCTGTAGGCCTGGTTTTTCTAAGTGTTTCTGCTGTTTTAGCAACTTTCTCTTTTCCAAGAACCATTCCATATACAGCAGCAGCACCTATTGCTGGTGCACCACGAACTACCATGTCTTTTATTGCAAATGCACAATCATTAACTGTTTCTGCTGTATAATAATCAAGTTTGTATGGTAGTTTTCTTTGGTCAATAAAGATTATCTTGTTTTTTTCAAACCATAGAGCTCTTCCTTCTTTTCCATTTATCTTCATTTCATCTCCTCAATCAATTTATAAACAGATTCTTCAACTTTTTTATAGGTTTCTCCTACAACTAATATTCCTTGGTTTTTGAGAATTATAGAATTACTATCATGAAGTTTCTTTAATACTTCTTTAATGTATTCAAGTGTTCCAACTGGATATTTATCATTAGCAATAGGATATTTTTCTTTTATTTTTTTATAAAATTCAGAGATGTTGATTTGTATTACTGCATTTACCTCATTTCTTGCATGATGGATCATATAATGAACAGGTGTTTCAAGCCTTGGTTCACCTGGTCCAAGTATCATAAGAACATTTTTAACAGGATTATAGTCTGCAACTTCTAAGAGTTCTTCGTGTTTCATTTTTGAAAAATCTTTAACAATCCCATTAATTAAAATTCTTTTTCCGTATTTTAAACTTATAATAAGACTTGAATCTTCAGTAAGAATATTTGTTTCTTTGATTTTCTTACTGATTCTTATAATTTCAGAGACTAATGGACAGTTAGTTTTTTCTTTAGATATATGAAATGTTTGAAATATTATATTTGGTATTGCACCTCTTTGCATTCAAAATATAGATTATCATTCTTTTTATTATTTTTTCCTAAATACAAGAATTAATTTTTATTAGTTATTTATTGATGATATCTTTGAAGAAATCCCATATAACTATATTTGCATCAAAATCTTTACATACTTTTCCAATTATTGATTTGCTAAAATATTGTGGACCATTTGGCCATGTATGGCCTCCACCTTCGATAGAATAAAAAATTACTTTTGAGCTATCAAGACCGCCAGTGTATTTTTCGCAACGAACTATACATCCATCGTTTGGATCATTATCAGGTAAATATGAGATATCTGGTTCAGTTGAAATTTGATTGTTTGTAACCCGATATTGTACAGTATCAGGAATTGAAATTACTTTTCCATATTTTTTATTAAAAAGTGTTATTTCTCCACCTTCGTATGGAACTAATGGATCATCAGTTCCTGCTATAATAAAAACAGATATCGGTTCTGCAGGTGAACAGATTTCAAGGAGATCCTCAGATAGAGAAGATACAACAGGTGCAATACCCGCTATTTTATCTGTTAATTCGCATGCAACTCTGTAAGACATCTGGCCTCCATTTGAAATACCTGTGAAAAAAACCTTGTTAGAATCTAGATTAAATTCCTCAGTTAATTGATCTATTAATGTTGAAAAGAAATCGACATCATCAATTTTTTCATTGTTTTCACTCCAGCTAACGTTTTTCCTGCCATCATTCCAATGTTTTTCAAAACCATCTGGATATACTACAATAAAACCATTTTCATTTGAAAGCTTATTAAACCCACCTTTTGTTAAATAATTCTCCATACCTTCAGCAGTTCCACCACCTCCATGTAAAACAAAAACAAGTGCTCCTTCACCATTTTTCTCAAAGGAAGGAGGTATATGTATTCTATATGAGCGTTCTATACCATTATGTATTATATATCTAACTTCTGTGTAGGGATCGTCTCTTCTTTCAATACACCCTGAAAAAACAATTGTAGCAAGTATTAGCATTAAAATAATTGCTATTGATATTTTTTTCATATAATCACATATTTTATTATAATAAATCCATAATAATTTTTCCTATATTTAACTGATAGGTAACACCGCCTTCATCAGGTGATTGTTGTCCGGCAATGGTAAACCAGAAATAATTATCTCCAGTGTCTTTTGAGATTATACCAGGCTGGTATCCATACCATCCGTATCTTACCCATTTACCAGAGTAACACCATGGACCCCATGGATTTGGAGCATCATATACATATTTAGCATTAAGAATCAGGTATCTATCTATTTCAGGATGATACATAGCTGACATCTGCTCAAAAGTCATAATACCTTGAATAGGTCTTGCATTAAATTGTGAGCTCGACCAGATAGATTCATTTTCTATAACATCGACAAGGTAATCATATGAATCATAATCTATTATACAATCTTTAGGCACCCTTGCAAGATATATTCCCCCATTCCAAGCCCATTCTGTACCAATACCAAAAGCATAGACATAATCATCATTATTCAAACAATAATTTTTACCCATATTTATGAAGAAAAGACATCTAAAGTTGGAATCTACATTTTTAGTCCAGGGTGACTCATCTCTAAGCATCGTCCATGTTTTTCCATAATCCTTTGAAAATGCAAGGTATCCAACATCAGCATCACCAAGAGGAGAATGAAACTGGGCATACAAAGTTCCATTATAAAACAATAGACTTGATGGTTTGTTATTATAATCTAGATTACTAATAGCACTTAATGGATCAAGATATCTATTTTCACCAAAAAGATTTGGTAGATTACCAGTTAAACAGGCTATTCCCATATCTGTATACTTTTTTCCAAATCCTGTTCCATCACCCCAGCCAGAGTATAGTTTATCATCATCAGCCCATGTGTTCATCCATAAATCTCCAAATGATTCAACACCTTCTGCTGAACTTATTATAATCGGTTCTCCTTCAACAGAAACAGATGAAATCACAGGACTTTGAGAAGGACCATAATTAAGAATAATACCCTCAGATGGCACCATTATTTTATCAGCGTGAATTATAGCCTGATATTGCTTTCCTCTGCTAATCCAAAACAAACCATCGAGTTTTTCTAATGGAACTTCTCTTGATCTACTCCAGGCAAAATAGGTGTATTCAGATATTGAATCTTCAAAAGAATTAAATCGTAGAAGAACTAAACCATCAGGATTATTTACAAGAACTGAATCAAACATTCCCTCAAAATAGAGTCTTTGTATACTAGGAAAATTCTTTGATTTCTGGATAAATTCCTTAAATAAATCAGGTGGCATATCTATACAACCACTAAAATAAGCAGTGATTGACATAACTATTACCAAAGTGCAAATTATTCTTTTTTTCATCATATAACCTGTCTATAATTTTTTATAATTATTTTTCATCCTCCTATTTCCTTAAATGCTTCAATTGCTGGTTTACCTTTCCCAAAATAATTAAATAATGACATTGGAGCCCAATAAAATATATAAAACTCAGGACTGAAATAAAAAGAACCTGCAAGATATGTATGTTCCTTACACCATTTTAGAAAATCAATTATCCATTCTTTCTGTCCGTCTAAAGATAAAGGATAATTTTTTACTTCATTGTTAAAATTAGAAAAAAATCCTATTATAAAACCTGAACTTGGATATGCATATTCTGCAACAATAATTGGTTTGAGAAAAGTATTATGTAATCTTTCTATATTAATTTTGAATTTTTCTTGAGAAAGCGTTCCATCTACTTTTCCTGAAAATGCATCAGTGGTATTATAAATTCCTGAGGATGGGTAAAATGAAAAACCTAAATAATCAACATCTACATCATTATCTATCATTGAATTAAAAAAAGCATTTGAAAAATTATAATCCCACCAATGGGTGATATGTAAAACAAAACTCGATGACGGATCTACACTTTTAACTCCATCAATAGCTGCTTTTATTATTACAGACATATCC
>CAZVNH010000150.1:0-6572 GCA_964628575.1 uncultured Thermoplasmatales archaeon
GATTGGTATACAGCATTATTAATAGCAGTTATAGCAATTATTCTTACAATGATTATCACATTTTTAATATTTTTAAGCTCTACTTATGTAATAAAAGTACTTGGAAAAAAAGGAATGGATGCATTCACACGTGTAATGGGTTTACTGACTGTTGCAATAGCTATACAGTTTGCATTAACAGGTCTAAGCACATGGATTGAAACACTTAATATCTAAAAATCATTCAAAGATTTTAACAATATTAATATCAATAGGAACTCCAATAGAATTTGCAATTGCGTGACATTTTGTTCTAAGGCAATATACTATTGGTTTATAATTAGTTTCAGAAAATGATTCATAATTAGCCATACCTTTACAAATAATAAGATCAGTATTGTGTAACATTTCTTTTACTTCATCAGTTATATTTTCAAAATCTACTCCAACAGCAAAATAATTAGTAGTTCTAATTTCATCAACAACGTCGTTAAATCCAAGCTCTATTGCATCATCCATTGTTGCATCGCTAAGAATTGGCTCACCTTTTACAACTAATGTGAGAAAAATATCAGGTTTAAATTTCTTAATTTCTTTGCATAATATTTTATCAAAAACAATCTCTCCAGAGTTATCAGTAAAAAGCATAATATGTTTTGATTTTTGAAGGAGATCTTTTAATCTTTCAGTATCATCATGTCCAAAATCTTGAGAGATAGTGTCTTCAAAAATCTTTTCCAATTCATCAGGATTTTCACTACCACCACGTATGCCAAAATCCATTAAATTTCCAACTATTGAACAAAGTAAGCTCATCCTTATTGGATCATCAGAGCACTCAATCAATTCTTCTACACGTGGAACTAAAGAGAGTGCTACTTTATTACTCTGAATTTTTAATTTTTTATATGGATCTTTATCACCAAGTGATTCATATGTTATTTTATGAATCCTAGTTGCAACACTTGCACTACAAGCATTAGGATCATAAAGATCTGCTAAAAGATTAAGGGCATTTTTTAAAGATTTTTCACGAATTCTTAAATTATTTGTACTTTGCTCTGATTCAAAAACAATACGTTTAAGAAGACATGGAACACACTCAGTTTGTATTTTCATATAAAAAACTGAATTCAAAAAGGGTTATTATAGTGTTTCCATATAAAAATATTAGACAAGTGTTTTTTCTAAATATAAACCATTATCTTTAAATCTATTTTTTCTATAATATTCTTTAACACCAACACCACTTAAAACAAATAAATGTTTTTTATCATATTCCTCTATACAAATACGCTCAGCTTCTTCGATTAATTCACGTCCATATCCTTTGTGTTGCATACCTTTTTTAGATCGTGTTCCAATAGAGAGCTCACGACCTACAACTTTTAACTCCCTTATAATCATACATGGATTTTTTTGAAGCTCGTATCTATGTGATTTTTCTATATTTCTAAGTCTGAGAAATCCAATAATCGCATCAAGTTTTTCTTCAACAATTGAAATAAAAATCTCCTCGCTATCACTTGCATCATAGAAATCTACATTGATAATAATTTTATCATCGTTTATCTCAAGTTTTTGTTTTAATGATTTATGACCAATCTCCCTACATCTTATACATCTACACTTATAATTATGATTTATCATTTCTTTATCAACATATTGTCTGAGATTGCTTTTATTTACACCTGCATCAATATATTGAGTTGGTACATCTCTCTGAATTCTCTGTATCCTAATCCATTCAGGGATAATATCTTTAATTTCAGCAATAAGTTTTGTAGCTTTTTTTGTTGTTAATGGTTCATATTCACCTTTCTTCCACATATCATAAAGTTTAGTTCCTTTAACAACAAGGGTTGGATAAATCTTTATCATATCAGGTTTAAAATCTTGATTTTCAAAGATTGTTTGAAAAGCTTGGATATCCATGTAATAATCAACGTTAGGAAGACCTGGCATCATATGATAGCACACCTTAAAACCAGAGTCTTTAGCAATACGTGTTGCAAGAATTGAATCAGTAACTGTATGACCTCGATTTATTTTATATAAAATTTTATCATAAACAGTTTGAACTCCAAGTTCAACACGAGTAGCACCAAGATATAATGCTTGATCCACATGATATAGTCTAAACCAATCAGGTCTTGTTTCAATAGTAAGACCAATACATCTAGAAGATGCATTTTCATTCAATTTCTTAGCATCAATCAGATTCTCAGATTCCATACCATTTAATGCATCAAAACATCTTTTTACAAACCATTCTTGATAAAAAGGAGATCGAGAAGTAAAAGTCCCACCCATAATTATTAAATCAATCTTATTAACTTCATGACCAATTGCTTTAAGCTGATCTAATCTATTTTTTGTCTGATAATATGGGTCAAAATCATTAAGTATTGCTCTAAGAGCTGCAGGTTCATGACCTGTATAACTCTGAGGCGTATTCTTAGTCGGTCCTCCAGGACATGGGATACAAGAGCCATGAGGGCATACTTCTGGAGAGGTCATAACAGCAACTATTGCAACTCCTGAAATAGTTCGCATTGATTTTTTTCTTAGAAGTGTTACAGCTTTTTCTCTATCATCTTCAGTAAAATCATCAGGTAAACGAGCTAGAATTTCACTATCCGGTGGAACATTATCGATTTTATATTTTTTACATAACTTTACTTTGATTTTATGAAGCTCTTCTTTTGAATGAATTCTATTAGAAAGAATAAAACCTATAATTTCTGAGTATAAATCCATAAGCAATACCTGTGTAAAACAACCTATAATAAAAAGCTTATTACAAACAAAATATTATTGCATATATTTATTAGTAAATAATTATTGCAGAGGAAAAAAACAAGGTAGGGAGAAAAACATAACTGAAATAATACAAACCAAAAATCTTACAAAAAAATTTGATAAACTTACTGCAGTTGATAGTATAAATTTTAATGTTAAAAAAGGAGAAATATTTGGTTTTCTTGGTCCTAATGGTGCTGGGAAAACAACTACAATAAAGATGCTTACAACACTTTTACATCCAACAGAAGGAACTGCAGAAATAGCAGGATTTGATATAAATAAACAAAAAGATAATGTACGGCAAAATATTGGAATCGTTTTTCAGGAACCTGCTTTAGATACAGAATTAACAGGGGAGGAAAACCTAGAGTATCATGCAAGAATGTATGGTTTATCAAGAGATAATAGAAAGACAAGAATCAATGAAGTGTTAGATCTAGTAGATTTAGAGGATAAAAGAAAAACAGTTGTTAAGAAATATTCAGGTGGAATGAAAAGAAGATTAGAAATTGCTAGAGGACTAATGCATTATCCAAAAGTTCTATTTCTCGATGAGCCAACTCTTGGTCTTGATGCTCAAACAAGAAGAGCAATATGGGCGTATGTTAAAAAAATGAATAAGGAAGAAAAAACAACCATCTTTCTAACTACACATTACATGGATGAGGCAGAATACCTATGCAATCGTGTAGCAATAATAGATCATGGAAAAATACTTGTAATGGATGAACTTGAGAATCTAAAAACATCTGTTGGAAACGATGTTATTACTCTTTCATGTACAAATATGGAAAAACTTAGAAAAGAATTAGAAAACCAAAAATGGATTAACAATATAAAAAAACATGATCATTTTCTAACATTAGGTGTTAAAAAAGGTGATGAGAAGATACCAGTGATAATTGAGCTTTCTCAAAAAATAAATATAAAAATCAAATCAATAAGTGTTAGAAAACCTACTCTTGATGACGTATTTTTATCATACACTGGCCGTACTATCCGAGACAATGAAATAAGTACAAATCTAAAGGATACATTGCCTCCAAGATTTAGAGGAGGACACTGAAAATATGAAAAAAAAGGAGTTACAGGCAATATATGTTATGTGGCTACGGCAAATGAAACGTTTTTTCAGAACGAAAAGTCGTCTTATTGTGTCTATTATACAACCCTTATTTTTTCTAGTAATATTAGGTTCAGGATTTAGATCTATAAGAATGCCCGGATTAACAGGTGACTATCTACCTTTTCTTGCACCTGGAATAATTGCTATGTCGATAATGTTTTCATCTATGTTTGCAGGAATATCAGTACTATGGGATAAACAATTTGGATTTATGCAAGAGGTATTAGTTGCACCAATAAGTAGATTTTCGATAATATTAGGAAGAACATGTGGTAGTGCAACTATTTCATTGATACAAGGTTTTATAATACTTGGAATTGCAATAGCTATGGGAGTTCCAATATCAGGAGCATTTGGATTCAGTTTAGCTGTTGTTTTTATGATATTAATAGCATTAACAGCAGTTGGATTTGGTTTAATACTTGCATCAAAATTAAATGATTTTCAATCATTTCCAGTTATAATGAATATTATTGTAATGCCTCTACTTTTTTTATCATCCGCATTTTTTCCAGTAACACAGGATAAAACACTAAATACAATTGCTTATGTAAATCCATTATTCTATCTAGTAGATGGACTTAGAGGAACACTTGTGGGAACAAGTAATGCAAATCCAATTTATATTAATCTAATAGTAGCTGTTTTTGTTTGTATAACAATGTTATTATTGGGAAGCTATATGTTCAGTAAAAGCGAAGCATAAAATTAAATTAAAAAAAATAAAATTATTAAAAAAAGTTTGAAAAAAGAAATAAAACAGAGATTATCATAATAATAGTTACAAGAATTAAAAGAAGCATTGCTATTTTCCAGTTTGAACCGAAAACAATTGGAATAGGTCCAATTAAAACAACTCCACCTCCTTTTATAGAAGTTCTACTTTTAGAAACTTCTGATTCTTCATGATAAGGTTCAACTGAAGATGCAAATCCAAACATAAAAAATATAAAGGCAAGAAAAAACAGGATTACTCCAAATAAACCATATAATCCTGAACCTGATATAAAAGGAAAAATTACTATTATTCCACCTTCTACTTCGCCTGTTTTATAACCCATTGCAAATAAAATGATTGCAGTTATAAAACATATTAAAGAAAGTATGTGATATCTATTCATATTTCATCTATTACATGATTTTTATAGGTTTTTACCATATTAATTAAAGAACATGCTATTGTAACAGGACCAACACCACCTGGAACTGGAGTTATTTTTCCTGCGATATCTTTTACAGAATCAAAATCAACATCCCCACAAACTCCATTTTTTGTTTGAACAATTCCAACATCTACTACAAATGCATCTTTTTTAATATGATCTTTTTTGATAAGTTTTGGAATTCCTGTACCTGTAATAATTATATCAGCATTTCTTGTATAGTTTTTAAGATCTTTAGTAAAAACATGACACACATTTACAGTTGAATTTCTATTTAGAAATAAAGCAGTTAATGGTTTTCCAACAATATTGCTATGATTTATTATTACAACATCTGCGCCTTTAAAAGATGTTTTTTCTTCTTCAAGAATAGTAATTACTGCATAAGCAGTACATGGAACAATACTTTCATCACCAAGAAGAAGACGACCTATATTATATGGATTAATACCTTCAACATCTTTTAGAGGACTTATTAAGTTAATAACCTTATCAAAGGAGATATGTTTTGGCAGAGGTAATTGAATAAGGATTCCATGTACACTGTTATCTTTATTTAATTTTTCAATATTCATTAAAAGCTCATTTTCAGATATTTCATCTGATAACTCTAGATGATTTGATTGAATTCCAACATCTGAACAAGCTTTATCACGAAGTCTTAGATATAGATTTGACTCAGGATTTTCACCTATTTTAACTGTGGTAATATTTGGAATTATATTATATTTTTTTTGTAAATGCCTTACTTCGTCTTTTATTTTACTTCTGATTTTCTCGCCTATTACTCTGCCATTTATTATCTTTGCAGTCATTTTATTACTCCTTTAATTTTTGCCCTATTGCATAGAATTGGGGAAAGAAATTTAACTGTACTCCTTCATCAAGTGATTTAAGATAATCAAATTCCCATTTATCAATCTCATTCTGGCTAAGACCAGCATCTTTTAAAGCTTTGATATAGAAATCTCGAGCATGAAAATAATAAGTCTTATCCTCTTTACATGACCATATTCTATTGTTTCCGATTCCAACACTAGTTTTAAGACCAGCTCTAACAAAAAGGAGTCTCAACTTTCGACCAATATGAGGATCTCCGCCACGTTTTTTTATTGCCTCACCAGCAAAAATTGGATCGACTTGGGGATTTTCAGGATAATGAAGTTTTCCACCATAATCTGGTTCAAGCGAGGCAAGTACTATTCCATTTGGTTTAGCTACTCTTGCCATTTCTTTTACTACTACTTGAGGTTTATTAGCCCACATAAGTAGAAGATTACATGTCACGATATCAAATATGTTATCATCAAAAGGTAATTTTTCTGCTGAACCACATTTTAATTCAACGTTTTTATAGTCTTTTAAAACCTTTTTAGCTACATTTATCATATCTTTTGATCCATCAATAGCAATTACTTTACCCTTTGTTAAATGAGCTAGCTCCCTTGTCACCATTCCTGAACCACAGCCAACATCAAGAAGCAATTCGGCATCCTTAA
>CAZVNH010000151.1:0-6521 GCA_964628575.1 uncultured Thermoplasmatales archaeon
GAGCAGACTCTTATGAAAATAGCATTAAAATTTGCTTATAATGGAAAGAATTATTACGGTTATGCAAGACAGCCGTATCTTCGAACAATTGAAGAAGAATTAACTCAAGCTCTTATTAAAAATGGAATAATTAAAGATATAAAAGAATCAAATTTTAGATCATCGAGTCGTACAGATAAGGGCGTCTCGGCTATTGGTAATGTAGTTTCGTTTGATACTAATATAAATCAAGAAAACATTCTTGACTTACTATCAGATGAATTTGAGGATATTATTGTTTATGGAATTAAAAAAGTTGATTCTAATTTCAATCCAAGATATGCAAAATTCAGACTATATCGATATTTTTTAAAAAAAACAAATCATGATATTGATGATATGATTTTAGCTGCTGCATGTTTTACCGGGAAACATGATTTTAGTAATTTTGCTAGAATAGAAGAGTTTAAAAATCCGATTAGATGTATTGAAAACATTGTTATAGAAGTTAAAGAAGGCTTTATAGCATTTGATTTTTACGGTCAAAATTTTTTATGGAATCAGATAAGAAGAATAATTTCTGCAGTTGAAAAAGTTGGAATTAGTAAATTGAAAAAAGAGCAAATTATTGAAGCTTTAAATAACCCTGAAAAAGTCGTTGATTTTGGTCTTGCGCCAGCTGAGCCTTTGATTTTGAAGGATGTAGTTTATGATTTTGAGTTTGATATTGATGAAAAATTTTTAGAAAAATTAAATATTTTTGAAAAAAGAATAATTTCTGCTTTATAACATATTAAAATGACATTTTAATAAATTCTTTATAGAAAAACCACAGAAATTATTTAATAAATCTATTAAAAAAGATCTTACAGATATCATCCTATTTTTTGGTATTGTGATATCTAACACACCCCAGTTGCTTTCTGCACCATTAATATCTTTTGCCTTTACTCTTAAGGAGTATGTTCCTTTTGAATCCCAAGATTTATTTATTTTTATAGTTAAAGGTGAAGGTGAAAAAGTTCCTGTATATTCTGGATTATTGCCATCATCCCAGTCAATGCAGTAGTCAATATTATCCCCTTCTGGATCAGTAATATATATTTCATATTCATACTCTTTACCTGGTATACCGCTTGTTTGACCATTTATCAATGGTTTATTAGGTGGATAGTTATCAAGTTTTATTACACGAAGTGTTGGATCACCAAAAACAATCATTCCATAGTACCACTCTTTTTCCCATTGCTCATAGGGTGCTTGTTTGTCAAACCATTGTTGGAAAGATTCTCCAATTGTTTTTCCTTGTCCAATTGGCTCTGTGAAATCTTCAAATACGAGCATGCTACCACTTTTTGATGAGGCAACACTTATTAAACCATATGTTGTATGGAATATATAGGATCCAGCTAAATAATTCTCATCAGTAAATAAACCTGGTCCACATGCAAATAAGTTATAGAAAAGAACTGGCGGATCACGGTTTTGAATATCTTGTGAATAAACCCAGTCACCTTTATCATAAAAACTACCAATATCAAATGGACATCCATTGCCAAGCCCTCGCTCCCAAGAATTAATTGGAGCAGTGTCTCCAATACTTGGTTGAATACTATCCTCGTTTCCTAAATAATCCTCTGATAATCTCGTATCTATATCATGATTAAGATACGGTCCATTTAGAAGCCATGTTCCAATATATTTTATTGGCTGTAATTCTGGAATAAAACTGATACCTTCTACTGGACTGCCGTCAGAATAACATAATCTTGCAGTAAAACCATGATCGCCCATCCACTCAGAGACTTTTAAAACTAATCTATTTTCACCAGGTTGAAGAGTAATATCTATTTTTTTTGAATCTACTTGAATGCCACCATATCGATTATCAAAAACAATTTGTTCTCCATTTAGCCAGATACGTGCACCATCATCATAACCGAACCATAATTGACAATTTTTTTCCTCATTTGCAATAATTTTAGAGTATGCATAGCATACTCCATAATCAGCACTATTTGAATATTCGTCTAGATTGATATAAGGACTTCCAGATTCATAAAGCGTCCAAGTTTTTCCAGCCATATTATCTCCTTCAGATGGATTGATGTTTTTTTCACTTACTCCAAGATAATTAGTTGTTAGATAATTATAGAAATTATCACTTGTATCCTGATGAAAACCATTTAGTAACCAGCTTCTGATATAATCTGCTTCAGGGCTATATATATCTGGATTATTGATTTGATACTCAAGGTCATCAATTGTTTTATAAAACGAATCTGTTATTCTTGCTGAAAACTTGAAATCTCCACCACCTTGACTAATTTTAAACATTAACCTATTCCAGCCACTTTCAAGGTTTATATTTATTTTAAACTGATCTTTTGACCAGCCGCCATATCTGTCGTTTGTATAAACATTATCACCATTAATCCATATTTTTATTCCATCATCACATCCGACAAGTAGTTTTGCACTTCTACTAATTGGACTATAAACATATATATGAGCATAAACAGCAGATTCTGTTGGTTGTTTACCAAAATAATGCCCACCTGAATAACTATGAGCACAAACCTGAACAAAATTATAACCATTATCCATCTGATTTAGGTAATCTGTACCAGTGGTAAAATATCCATCATTAAAACGAGTCACATCATTATTAAATATATTTTCTAATGCGACATACATATCATACCAGTCTTCTTCCACATATTCAAGTCCACGCCAAGGTTGAAACAACTCACCAGTTCTATATCTGTGAACTTTATCTAAATAATCATTAACCATATTTGCTTCAGTATCATAATTTAAAGTATGAGCATAGATCCTTCCAATATATACCTCTGGCCCCATATCATTATTAAAAATTGGATGTGTTTCAAAATCACCATCGTTATCTTTATCTTTCCAAGTTCCATCGATATCCATATAAAAAAGATCACAAGGGAAAACTGAACCAGAAACCTCAGCCCAGGCAGCAGTAATATCACCAATAAATACAAAACCTGTGCAATAAGATTCATATTTGTTTTGAATCCAAGTTTTAATTTCAGTTGGACTACCACCATTAACTGTTTCAACAAGTACTGTGTATCCTTCTGATTCTAAATCAGAAACATATTGATTGATACTTGTTATAATCTTTGGATAGAGAGCATTATTAATTAATACACAAATAGAATTTGAACCGCTAAGACTATTTGATTTATACTCATCAGGTATAGAAAAAATAGCAGGAGTATAAGGATGTTCTTTTAAATATTCCTCAAATGTACCTGGTAATTCGCCATTTGGGGAATACCATTGTAGTTTTTCAATATATTTAACTTCTTTACTAATGTTATTATCTACTTCATCAGTAACATTATTTTTGATTTTTTCACTTGAAACAGAAGAAAAAACTGTTAATAATAAGATAATAGTAATAAATGACAAAATTTCTTTTTTCATTTAATTCACCTCCATAACTGTTAAATTATTATAAACAACTAAACATATATTAACAATAGTTAATTTTTATAATTTTCGTATATAATATTTTTATTTTTTACCAGCTTTTATTGCTCTATAAAGAAAATACGCAAGTCCACCGTAGATTACCGTTGCACCGAATATTAACATTATAATTGCTGAGAGTGGTAGATCTATGATAATTCCTCCTTTGGTTTAATTTTCATTAATACAAATGACAATAAGAAAATTACAAGAATAGGCATTATTCCTGCAATTGTTATAATCCACCAGGGATATCCCATATATGGATTTGCAACATTTTCATATATTGATATTGTTAAAATTATTATTAACACTCCAGGGATTATATATTTTATTAAGATATCCCACCATCTTCCTATCTTTATATCTGATGTATTATTGGCATGCTCTCTTAGTTTGCCTAATGTAAAAAACCATCCTAAGATAATACATTCAATTAGTCCAATAAATACAAGGCCAAAGTTTGCTAAAAAATGATCTATGATATCTACTAAGTGTCTTCCGTTTCCTGCTGCAAAAAATGAGCTGAATATAAATCCCAATATGCACATTATACCTGTAGTTTTTGCTTTACTTATTTTCCATTTGCTATTAGCACTTGCATTAATTGGTTCTATCATTGAAAATGCCGAGTCAATTCCAAATGTAAGAAGTGCAATAAAAAATATTACTCCAAAAAACGCCGCTGCAAATGGAAGCAAGCTAATGGCAGTTGGATATGTTATAAATGTTAGATGAGGTCCTGCAATTTTTGTTCCTAATGCTTGTATTGTGGTTCCTTGTTGCATTGCAAGATATCCAACGATACTGAATACAGTGAATCCTGCTAAAAATGATGTCCCTGCATCAGCAAGACTAACAATAAAGGCATTGTTATTAATATCTGATTTCTTTTTCAAAAAACTTGCATAAGTTATCATTATTCCTTGTGCAACACCAATTGAGAAAAATATCTGGGCATATGCTGCAAGCCAAACATTTACATTTCCAAGTTCTGAGAAATTAGGTGTTAAATAATAGCTAATACCTTCTATTGCACCAGGTAGAGTAAGACCTCTTACTGTTAGAATAACTAAAAGTATAGTAGGAAGAGGAACTGTTAAAGCAACAACTTTTCCAATTCTACCTACACCTTTATAAAGTATCAAAAAAACAAAAACCCATATTGCAAGAAGACCAAAAAGCACTGGTATACTTATTCCGCCAAATTCTAAAGGTGTTCCAGTATCTCCTAAAAAGTTTGAAAAAAACACTTCAGCATTACCTCCCCATCTTAGATTTGCAGCATATATCATGTATGAGAAGCACCAGCCCATAATAACAACATAATATATTGCTACTGTGAAAGGAAGAAGTGCTGTCCACCATCCAAACCATTCCAATCTATTATTTACTTTTTTAAAAGCTTCAGGTGGTGCATTTCTTGCCCAGTGACCAATTGAAAACTCTAGAATCATCAGAGGAATTCCTGCTGTAAAAAGCGCTATAAAGTATGGTATTAAAAAAGCTCCTCCACCGTTTTCATAGCAGACATATGGAAAACGCCATACGTTTCCTAATCCTACTGCAGATCCTACAGCTGCCATGATGAATATAAACCGCGAGTTCCAGTATTCGCCTTCTGCTATTTTATCATCCTCGTACAGAATTATATTAATATTACCATTTATAAATATATCTAATTTTATTATATTATTACTATTATTATTTGTATTAAATTATATATATGTTATTTGTTTTTCTATTTGTTATAATAATAACAAAAGCTATAATAATGTGATTTTAAATAACAAGTCAAATAATACGATAATTTTTTGAGAGGAAAAATATGGTTACAATAAGTCATGTAGTACAAGATGTATTAAAACGTCAAGTGTTGATTCAAGAAGCTATTAATCATGGAATTGTTTCCTATAATAAACTAGCAAAAAACCTGAAACCACAAATTGAAGCAGAACTAGGAAAAACAGTTAAACATTCAGCTATTGTAATGGCACTAAGAAGAACAGCAGGTAAATTCCAAAAAACAGCTTCAGAACCATCTTTTTGCTACTCAATTGAAACAATAAAAACAGATATTTCATATTTATGTTTAGAAGAATCAGCAGCAGTTTTAAGCCATTTAGAAAGATTATACAGTATAATTGATTTTAAAAAAGGAGGTATACTAAACATAATACAAGGGAACTACGAAGTTGCTATAATAACAAACAGCAAATACAAAGAAAAAGTTTTAGATATGTTAGCAGGTGAAAAAGTATTAGAAACAATAGATGATTTAGTTTCAATTTCATTAACATACTCAAAGAATTTTTTATATCAACCAGGAATACTTTATGATATTTCAAGATTTTTGGCATGGGAAAATATAAACGCATTAGATATAATTCTAACAAAAACCGAGTTAAGTTTAATTATCAATAAAAAAGATCTTATGAGATGTTATAAAACACTTGGAAGATTTGCTGAAAACAATATTGATAAGAAAATTAAAGACACTCTGTCTTAAACTATTTTATCAAAAATCATATTTTTTCTAGCAATATTAATGTAATATAGAGTAAATTAACAGATTGTGGACAAGAAAGTTATTATTATAAGATACGGTGAAATTGGTTTAAAGGCAAGATACACAAGAAAACAATTTGAAAACAAATTAATACAAAACATTAAAGAAGCATTAAAAAAGAAAGAAATAACTAACAAAGTATCAAAAGAATATGGAAGAATATATCTTGAAACAACAAAAATTATTGAAACAATAAAAATACTATCAAAGATATTTGGAATTATCTCAGTAAGTCAAGCAATTAAAACAAAAAGCAGTATAAAAGAAATGGAAAAAAAAGCAGTAAAAATCGCAAAAAAACATCTAACAAAAGAAAATACATTTGCATTGAGAGTTAATAGAGAAGGAAATCACGATTTTACAAGTCAAGAAATTGCAATAAAGCTTGGAAATATTATTGTAAAAGAAACACAAGCAAAAGTAAATCTAACAAAACCAGATTTTACATTATTTATAGAGATTAGAGATG
>CAZVNH010000152.1:0-6503 GCA_964628575.1 uncultured Thermoplasmatales archaeon
AATTTCATTCTCTAAGTTTAGACATGCCTGATCAATACTAACATATGATATCCCTACTTTTACTTTAATGACTTCATTTACCGATGTGAAATAATTAACATAAACACCAGAAGTTTTTTTAGATAATAAATTTAATCCTAAATATTGAGTATTGGCTTGTGACCTGGATCTAGGATTAGATAGTTTATTTTTCCATGTTCCATAAGAAGAGAAAGATTTACTAAATTTAGCATAAAAATAAGTCGTATATGAAGTGATACCACCACTAAATGGATAAGGAATAATTACATAACCAGCAATTATCTCATTATTAACGATTTTAACTGAAATATCTGTTGGGTGATTATCTTCAAGTGTATGTGTCAAATCTATCAAAATATGAGCATTATCGGAGTAAGGGAAAGTATATCTATGAAAACCAGCGTGTATTGTAGTCGTAAGTTCAGCTTTTATATTGTAATCTTTCAAATCAACCATGTAGTACCCTGGAGAAGCAATTTCACTATCGTGACTAAATTTTGATCTGTATTGTATTTCAGTAGTCTTGATATTTCCAATTGTTGGCATTGTAAGAATATTACCAAAACCCCATGCTCCTGTGCCACTAAGATGAGTATGACTAAATCCATGGATATAGCTATCCTCATAAAGGTAACCTGCGATATTATTGCCTGTGTCAGGACTTAGTTGAACCATACCAAATGGTATAACTGCGCCGGGATAACAATTTGGTCTTCCCATTGCTCCAAAGATGGTGTATATGCCAGTTCCTATGAATGGATTCACATATTTGGTTAAATCTTCTTTTGGTGTTAGAGATGATTTTATATTGTTATTAGAGAAATTCTGAACATTTTCTATTCTTATCTGATTTGCAGATGTTGTTCCAACTAATAAAACTAAGATTATTATTGTAAATAAGTATTTTTTTCTCATTTTTTTATCCTATTTTATGATTAATAATATATATCAAATTTTGTAATAAAATTTGGAATTTGTTAAAACATAAAAAGTTAACTCAACTTGAAAAATAAACGTTTTGATAAATATGAGAAATAATTTAATCTTGAAAGATCATAGCTTAGTTATTGTTCGGATTACAATCTTTTTTTCTGTAGGATAATAATCTATCCTTACTTTTTCTTTATTTTTAAAGGGTGCTACGTCTGCAATCTGTTTACCAATATAAATCCTATATGCTTTTTGATCACACAAAAACGTGAGTGGACACCATAAGGAGAAGGAAGAGTTTATAAAAATAGGTCAACTCTCTCTTAAGTTTTCTCCCGTTGAGCTGGTATGGGCCCGGCATGAAACACCAAATTCTAAGATAGGGACTTTCTATGATGCTTGTTCTTTTGGTATATTCTGGAATGATATCTTATGAGTGTTATTTTCGAATACTTTTAGGGTTTTTTGATTTGTCTCTTTTTTTATTCTTTTTTCTGCTAATTTTATATATTCTTGGTTATTTTCATATCCAATGAATCTTCTGTTTGTTTTTATTGCTGCTAATGCTGTAGTTCCACTTCCAATAAATGGATCTATTACGACATCATTTTCAAAAGTATAGAGCTGAATTAATCTATAAGGTAGTTCTATATTAAAAGGTGCAGGATGACCAATTTTTTTAGCAGATTCAGTAGGTATATTCCAAATACTCTTAGTATATTCTAAAAATTCTTCTTTAGTAATGGTATCTTTTCTATTTTTGACTCGTTTTCTTGAGAAATCTTCCTTTGAAAATATGAGTATATATTCATGGGTATCTCTAAGGGTTGGATTTGCTGCTGATTTCCAGCTACCCCACGCGCAAGATCCCGCAGGAGTTCCTTTGTCCCATATAATCTCTCCACGCATTAGAAAACCGATATTAAGCATATCATCTATAAGATAGGAGTGTAAGGGAATATATGGTTTTCTACCTAAATTTGCAATATTAATACAAGCTCTTCCACCTGGAACAAGTACTCTATAAACTTCGCTCATCACCTTTTTTATAAAATTGCGGTATTCCTCAAGTGTCATATCTTCATCATATTCCTTACCAACGTTGTAAGGGGGTGATGTAACCATTAAATGAACACTATTATTAGGAATCTCTTGCATATTTTCACTACTTTTTGAAAAAATTTTATTAATATTTTCATCTGGAATTTCATTTTCAATGTATTTTATTTTCTTGTTTGAGTCGCCATTTGAAGAATACAATTTTGAACTATAAAACTTTGATGAATCATGGTTAATCCTTGCAGAAACTCCAAAAGTACTGGTTTCAGATCCCTTCTGTCTTCTTTTTTTATTCATTAATTTCCTCCTTCCAAAGATCAACCCACCTTATGTATGGATTATAATCTATTTCTGTTTTTTTCCAACTAATTAGAATCCTGTAAGAGTCTGAATCTTTTACTAAGGTTGTAAGTGCTTCTTTTGATATTTCTACTCCTCTTGGATTTGTCCCTGGTTTAGGAAGTTTTATATAATCTTCATAACCAATTTTCTTAAAAATTCTATTTTGAACATATAAGGGTATATAATAAAAACCACCAATTTTATTCCAATTTATTTGAATAAGCAACATATCACAACAGGGATGGTAGTTTTCTCTAAATTCTTGAACCTTCTGAGCATCTACAGTCCAAATAAGTTTAACACCGCTTAAATTACCGGTAATTGTTTTCACAGATATATCATTATTAAATAATTTAACATCGACTTCTGCCTTAGTTATTGGTATTTCTGATTCTACATTCTCTTCTCCAAATTTGTATATCAATAATGCTACTATGATTCTTTCACGAATGGATCCAACTTCCATTCCAATTTTTCCTGCTCTGGAACTCTCTAATTCCGCAAGTTGAAAAAGATAAGGTAATTTTTTCTTGATTCTTCCTACCAATTTCCTATCTTCAAATAATTCTATTAGTTTACCCGTCATTTCGTACCTCTAAAATTAATTGATATTAATAACTAAATCTAATATAATATTACCGTATTTTCTTGATACGATTTTCGTTAATTAAATTATTATTCATAAACATTTGTTATAAAGTATACCATTTTAATAAACTTATAATTTTGGAGATCGTTCTAATAGTAATCATTATCAATATATCTTTTTTAAAAAAAATTGTTGAAGGTAATATAGAATTAAAAAAATGCTTGGCAAAACCTTGCTTAATATAAGTGATGGGCTGGCAGTACTCCCGGGAGTCAACAGGAGAGATTTCCGGGAGAGTTTTTCAAAAAAATACAACTCTTCTTTTTAGTTTTAATCAAATCTATCTCACTAAAAGATTTCTTAATTTTTTTTCTCTTTTTCTGAGGTTTAAAAATGGTAGATTTAATTTATGATAGAATGACTAATTCTGAAAGAGAAGTAGCTGAATTTTTGAAGAATATGAGAATTAAATGGACTTATGAACATCCAGTATTTGTTTGGGATGAAAATAATAGACCTAGAGTATGGGCTCCAGATTTTTATCTAGTTTCATTTGGTATTTATGTTGAGGTTTGCAGGTCTTCGAGTTTTGATTATGACTATAGAAGAAAAATCTTCAATAAAAACGGTTACAAAGTGATATTTTTGCATCTATATAAAGAGACAGATAGATGGAAGAATCATTTCCGATTTTATCTTAAGTTATTTACAAAATATAAAATTAAATACATTGATAGTAATATAAAATAATTGCATCTAGAGTATAATTTTTATCAATATTTTCATTGATCCCTTCAAACAAAGTATTAATAAATATGCATATCATACAGATAAATAACATCTATTTCTATTAGATTACTGTATAAAAAAGAAATGAATAATATGAATGAAGTAACCTTTATCCAAAAAAAATCCTCTTTACAAGAATGTTGTTTTATTAGTATACCAAAGGAAGGTAAAAGAGCAATTTGGGAATTAACTCATTATTGTCCCCACAATTGCAAATATTGTTTTACTTCTAGTACTCATAAAAAAAATATCGAAAGAGAGTTTTTAAATCTTAATTATTGTAAGATTATAGACAATTTTAAAAAATTAAATGTAAAAGATGTTCTTTTGACAGGAGGTGAACCATTATCATTGGAGGAGGGGATCATTGAAATAATTCAGTTATTAGATAAAAAGAAAATCTCCTATTCCATATCAACTACTTGTAACCCAAAAAAATATTTTGAAAAAATCTGTAGTTACAATTCTCGAAGAATCAATTTAAGTTTTGATCCGAAACAAAACGATGGAAACATTTCTATGAAAAGCGATATAAATAATTTAATTGAAAATATAAATTTTTTATATAAAAAAAATATACCTGTTAAATTAAATTCTGTTATTACAAAGTATAATGTTAATTATTTAAATGATTTTTCAGATAATATAATTTATCTTTTTTCAAAATTTAAGAACATTGAAAAAATCGCCTTAGCAAATGAATATCCAATTGGTAGAGGTATGCAACAAGAGGGAATACCTCTCGAAAAATTAGAAGAAATATATAATAATTTAAAATCAAAATTATCAACAATAAATAAAAAATATATTTTTGTAAATTGGCCTTCTTTTAATGATGAATTACAAAATTGTCCTGCAGCAAATGCAATTTTTTCTATTATGCCAAATGGTGATATTGCACCTTGTTCATTATTATATTATATGTCAAGATCTTTTAAATCCGGTAATATAATAACAAATAGTATAGACGAGATAAAAGTTTTACTCTCCGACTTTCATAAGGGAGTTAAGCAACATATCGAAGAGCTTAAATCAAGAAATCAAAAATGTAAAATATGTAATAATAATAAATCCTGTGGTGGTGGATGTTTTGCTATGATGCCTGTTTTAATGGCAGATCATAAAGAAAGAATTATTTGTAAATACCAACCTGATATTATATCTGATGAACAAAAACAATTTTTTACAGAAGTACAAAAACCATTTAATGGTGAATATTCAATTCCTACTTCTTCGGGAAAAAATGATGATTTAGATAAGAAGTTAGAAAAAAAAATTATTAAATATGTTAAAAAGAGAGTTTCAAAAGCTGATTTAGCTCATAACTTTGAACATATAGAAAATGTAGTAAAAATAGGTAGAACTATTGCAAAAAGCGAAAAAGCTAATATGAAAATTGTTTTAATCTCCTGTTATTTTCACGATGTATCACAAAGAGATGCTTCAATGCATCATTTTCATACCATAAATGCTGCAAAAATTGCTGAAGAATTTTTAATTCAAAACTCCGATTTATCAAAAGAGGAACTTATTCATATTAAAGAATGTATAATAAGTTCATCACATGGATCTTATCTTATTGGAATAGAACCTCAATCAATTGAAGCGAAAATTGTTCGGGATGCAGATCTTTTAGATGCTATAGGTGCAAGAGGGATAGCGAGAGTATTTGCTTTTGCAGAAGCCCATGATTTAACAAAATTTGGTGAAGTTAAATATGATCCAGAACACCCTCCATATATATTTGATATGAATCTGACAGGTCCAGATCGTTCTCCAATACATCATTTTTATACTAAACTCTTAAAATTAAAAACCTTAATCTATACAAAACGTGGTAAAGAAATAGCCGAGGATAAACATAAATTTATGGTTGAATTTCTTAGAAAATATTCTAATGAATCGAATCTTGAGAAGAGCAATGGACTTCAATCATCAATTGATACATGGAATTCAGGCTATGCATAAAATATTTAATTATTATCAATTATAAATAATAGAACACCATCAAATTTAATTGATGAAATGGGTATTTGTCTGGGATGAAAATAAAAGACCAAGGGTTTGGGCACCCGATTTCTACTTAGCTCCTTTTGGGATTTACATTGAGCTTTGCGGATCAGAAAGATTTGACTATGATTATAAACGAGACATATACATTAGAAATGGATATGATGTGATATTTCTGCATTTGTATAAGGATATAAATATATGGAAACATTATCTTATATAAAGTATTAAGTTCATTATAGATTATAGGAATAATCTTCTAGTAAAAATATCTAACAATTTAAAATAATTTAAAATTCATATTAATTTATTAGGACAAATACATTTATGCTATTTACTGTTTTATTATCTGGGATGAGATAATGCAATGTCCAAGTTGTCATAACTCTGCTGTGGTGAAACGTGGCAAACGGAGACTGCGGTTTAGAGTTGTACAGACCTATTAATTGTAAATATTTTATAGGATTTATCGTCAATTGTTTTTTGGTTTATTGTTTATTTTAGATATGCTTTATGAAAGCGAAATTGATGTATAAATTGATATCTAATAATATTTTTCAGTGTCTCTCGAAGAAATGAATAACGGGTAAAATTCAATTAACTTACAATCTACTTATGAGCCAATATGTTCGATAATCAAATATCTTTTTTGTAACATTTATCTATTTAACTTTTTATTATAATTAAAATGTTATATTTTTTAATTCTCAGGATGTTGAAAAAATATCTTTGATTATACTTTTTAGTTGAGCAATCAAAATTT
>CAZVNH010000153.1:0-6472 GCA_964628575.1 uncultured Thermoplasmatales archaeon
ATAGATATCTTATTGTATTAACTGTTGTATGAGTTCTTAATAGGGGTCTTTCTCCTTCAGATTTAGAAAAAATATATCCCCAACCAGTAGAGTTAGTTTCACCGCCATCTTCATGAACCTTTGCAATTGTGTCAATTAGTTTTTTATCTTTTAAATTAATTTTTTCTGGTTTCTTTAGATACAGTGTATCCTGCATTTCTCTAGCTGGGTGATCCTGAGGAATAAAAAGCATATCCATATTCCAAAAACATGATTCTACATAATCACCCTGTATTTCTTCAAAGCCCATTTCTAGAAATATCTTTCTAATCTTTGATATAAGATCTAAAAGAGGATGTGGTTTACCACCATATTTTGCAGGTGCAAAAGCATTGATATCATAGGGTCTAATAGTCTTTTTTTCCCATTCCATATTTTTTATTACAGAAGAAGTGATCTGTGATATTTCATCTTGTATCGTAAATCCTTTCTCAAGGATTTTTTTTCCATATTCAGTTAATTCTATCTGACTGCTTATTATCTCTTTTTCTTTTAATACATTTTTTCTTGTTAATAGTTGTTTTATATCTTTTTTATCAAGTTCAATATCTGGTTTTTCATTTAGTTTTTTTAATATTTTTTCATCAACGGTTTCTGTTTGTAATGCCTTTTCTCCTTCTTTGGTAATCTCAAGAATTGTATCCTGTTCTTTGTATATTTTCACCCAATTCTTTCTTTTTAACCATCCAATTGCTACAGGAATTTCTGCTTTATCAAGGTTTTTTGATAAATCAGTTAAGGTTGCTTTTCCTTTTTTATCAATTATTAGTTTCAAAGCTCTTTTTTCAGGAAAACCTTTTTTTAAGAACTGTTCTCCTTCTTTACCAAGTGAATAAACAGTTTTTATATGATCTTCAATTTTAACAAGTTTTTTTGATTGTAACCAGGAAGAAGCATTCATTACCTCTACTTCTTTATCAAAATCGCCGTTCTTTAGAATGTTTTCTGGAGATGCTTTATTATCCAATTTTTTTAAAGTAAGAAGTACTTTTTTTTCGCTCTGTGAAAGCTCTTTAATTGTTTTATCTAAATCCATCTGCCCCCTGGAATAAATTTAACATGTATAAATCTTACCAACAATACCTTTTTTAATAAATATAAAAAACTTGTATAAGATTTTTATAAAAATTGTAAAAAAAAGAATTAGTTAAAACTCTAAGTAAGTTTGTAATAATTGATATATCAATGGATGTTTCTGTAGAAATTCTAAGAACAAATTATTTATTGATTTGATTTTAGGCATGCTAATTTGCAACGGATCTGACCATTGGCTTTCTGCATAACAACGATCTCTTGATTTAACCTTTATTTGATAATCACCTTTCTCTGACCAACTATGCTGAGATACGATTTGTTCACCTGACTGATAAGGCCCTATCCATCCACTGTTTGTACCATCTCCCCAGTCAAACCAGTAATACACATCATCAGCATCAGGATCAGTTGTACTTGTTGAATAAGTATAAACTGTATTTGTGTTACCATTTGTTTTACCTGTTGGTTTCACCGGTTTAGCAGGTTTTGCATCATACCAAAAAGCAAAGCTTGGCGGAGCAGCATCTTCATCAAAATAACCATCGTTGTCATTGTCAATACAAAGAAGGATAATATCATCATCGTTTTCTTCAATTTCATATCCATCTTCGTTTAATAAACCGTCATTGTCATTGTCTTTTTCTAACCATTCATGAAGATAATTAATTGAAAATTCATATAGTTCTTTAGTTGTTGTTATACCATCTTTATTTCGATCTGCTTTTGTAGTTGTATAATTTTTTAAACTATTATCATTTGATAATCCTTGTAAATTAGATATAAAAAAATCTGTTAGATATTTCATTCTTGAATCAGTTGAAGAAATATTTTCATTGTCCTCTCTTTCACCATTCCCATTTAGATCTACCCAATATGTTATAGCATCAAACTCAGGATCGAACCTTCCATTATGATTGTTATCATGCCATATACGATCGTTTGGTGGTGTAAGTTCATCTGGATCAACAGTATAATCTCCATCTGTATCATTCCAGAAATATGGTCTCTCAGCAATTGTTTCATTTTGTGCACAGGCTTGTTCTATGTTTATATGATCTGGTCCATAAAGCTCTCCATCGGCATTTGTAGCATTTTGTAAATCGTTATCACCATCTACAAAACCTCCTGCATGACAACAATCAAGTTTTACTGTAATTGTAACACAATCTCTAAAACCACTTAGCCATTGAGCAAGCTCATCATCACTTACTCGTCCATCTCTTAACATAATATGTTCATCATGTCCATCAGGTTCATCTGGATCATCCGATGAATCAGGTATCGTTCTATTCCCTCCATGATCTGCAAAGAAAAATAGGAATTCATCACCTGGTTGTGCTCTTTGCTTTGCCTCATTTATCGCATTATGCACAGCATCTCTAGTTGCACGATGTCCATATAACAGATCCATTCTTTCATATGACCATCCCTCATATTGCTGCAGTGTAGATTGCATTATCTGCGCAGTTTGCTGACATCCTCTTAGCTCTGATGGAGTATTATGATGATTACATCCAACGATTACACTATGAAAGGTAGTATTTCCCGTTTGATCTGTGAGTGTCGGTGTCCTATGCTCACATGGATTTTGAACTGTTACTTCAACTTCTTCTTCTCCTTGATTTTCTGCTGGATCTACTGCATAAACAGTTAGATCGTTAATTCCCGGGTATAACTCTACATCAAAGTAAAATTCATAATATTCAACAGGTCCTCCTGGTATTTGTATATACCCTGTGTCGTAACTATCATCAGACCATTCATGTAAATAACCAATTTTGTCAACACCTACATTATCAGTAACTATTCCAGATAAAGATATTTCTCGAGGATATGGATAAACCATTCCATCTATAGGTGATTCAATATTTACTATAGGCGGTTCGGTATCCTCTCCACCAGGGTTATAATAAACGGTTATTGAATCATAACCTTCATCGTTATCAATTTCAACTGCTGTAACAGTTATTAAATTACCCTCTTCTCCTTCAACAATATCCATTGGAATAGAAAAACTATGTTCATATTCAGGTGGATCTATCTCATACCATTGAGAAAATAAACCTCCACCAGGATAAAGAATAGTGTATTCAATTTTTACAATACTATCTCCTATTGCATATCCTTCAACTATAATATGAGAATCATCAACAACATCTCCATTAATAGGACTTGTAATTTCAACAGTTGGACCTAAAAAACTAGATAATGTATCTTTATAACTTCCATACGAAATACCAGAAAAAACAGCGGTAATCAAAAGCATACAAAATGAAACTCCAATTATTTTAGTTTTCATAATCTTATCCTTCCTTTCTGTAATTAATATTATTCTTTTATATATAAATCTGTGTAAAGATATCAAATTAAATAAAATATAATGATAAATTTGATATTTTGTATTTTTTGCATTTTAATATTACTTATTGTATAACTAATAAAACTAAAATATAAATCTAAAAAAAGGATATTTTATATATAGTTGCTGTAATAGTCTTAGAAGAAAATTATTGTCATAAATTCTAGGCATACTAACTCTATGTGTTTTTGAATTTGTATCACCGTACTTATCTTTAACTGTAAAAGTAACTGTGTAAACATTCTTAGAAGTCCACTGATGAGATTTTGTTATTATTGTATCTGATAAATAAGGTCCTAACCATCCTGTATCTGTTCCATCGCCCCATTCTATAAAATAATTTAGATAATCACCGTCTATATCAGTTGCTTTAAATTTAAAATCATATTTTTCATTAATATTTCCTTTTCCAGGACCTTCAATAATTAAATCTATTGGTGCCTGATTTTTATTAACAATAATTTGAGTTGAACTTACTGAAGTTTCTCCAAAAGAATCTGTAAGAGTTAATATAACAGTATAAGTTCCATCTTGAGCATAGCAGTGGTTTGGATTTTGTATATTTGACGTTTTCCCATCTCCAAAATCCCAATACCATGAATAATCTGGATTCCCACCAATTACAGTTCCTCTAAACTCAATGTTATCTGTTGGACGAATATTTTCGGGAAGATTAGTCGTTTTTATATTTACCTGTGGTTTTTCATAATCTGTTTCTATTGTGAATATAACAATTGCATCGTTTTCTGGATAAGGGATTATTCCACCTTCAAACTCTGTGCTATCATCAGGACTAAGATCTCCACTTGTCAAATAATTAATATCCGATATTATTTCCTCAACCATATCGGCATTTTCATTAGGATCTGGACTATAATCTTTTAATTTTGAATTTATAACATTATATGTTCCATGATAAACTGCACCTCTTTTAAAATCAACACTGTTATCTCTCCCATTACAATCTGGAATATCCGAGCCACTTATATCTGCTAAATCATCGCTACCTAATTCAAATATTGAATCATAATCCATGAGTTTAATCTGAATTGTCATATTCCTACTTGATGCTTTAAATTCATGAAGTATCTCTGGACTCCAAACATTATCTGTAATCCAGTTACCATTATCTTTATTGTATTCAACTCTTTCCTCAGTTTGACCTAATTCATCTATCAAAACAACTGAATAATACCATTCAGGCTCAGAGCCAACATCTAGCTCATCCTTTCCCTCTATATGATTAATTGTTAAAAAAACATGGGATTGACCTGTTATTGTAACACTCAATGGATCGCTCCATTCACTTTCTATCTCATCAATATCCTTTGCCTTAACCATAATATTATACATACCTTTTTTAGGCCAACTATGTACTGCATTACAAGGAATACCAGAGTCGAATGGTCCAAGCCATCCACTATTTGTGTTATCCCCCCAGTCAAATAAATAATATATTTGATCTTCTTCAGGATCAGTTGAAAATGTTGAATAGGTGTATTCTTGATCTGTTTGACCGATATCTTCGCCTATGGGTATATTAGGCTTATTTGGAGGACTATTTCCCTCATTATAGTTTGTATCAATAAGCTCTAGATAAAAATTAGATATTATACTACCATTATCCCAATCCAATGTTTCATCAACTTTTATTAAATATCCAGCTTCTGGTGCATACCATAAATATGAAGGATCTCCCCATGTGCCACTCAAAACAAAGGTTTCAAATGTTTGAGAATTAGGAAGTATAATAGTTTCAATTCGATCAAGGCTTATTATATCATCAAAGGCTGTTGAATTAGAAAATTCCATGTATTTTCCGCCAAGTACATCAATAAACACAGACGCTGTTAAATTTGCTTCTTCTATATACATATCCCATGGTTCATCATCTGATTTTATTGGAAATTCAAAGAAATTAAAACAAGGAATAAAATTCATATTCATATCAAAATTTAAATCTCGCCATCTTATCCCTGTAAATACCTCTCCATCAACATTAAATTCAAACTCTTTTATTCCTAAAGATTCCATTGCAATATACGCATATCCTCCAAAATGCCCATTCAACTGTGCTACATCTTCCAAAAATAAAAAATCAACTGTTCCAGTTATCTTTCCATCCAATTTTAATTTGTAAATATCTTCATTATTAATTGTAATAATCTCTGTCAAATTTGCATACATATTAGTTATTTCCGCATCAATTTTTAGTACCTTTTTCCCGTCTTCATTATTATAAATAAATAACATATCCATGTTATATTTCCAATAGTTACCAATATTCCAAATAGGTAAATAGGCAATATCAAGATCTGCTGTATCAATATTTGATTCCTTGATTTGAAACGCTGTTGCTGATATTAATGAAGATATAACTATGCTTAAAACCATTATTATAGTAAATAATCTACTTTTCATAATCATCCACCACAATTAATTATTAAAAATTTATTATATAATTTTAGTATATATAATTTATGATATTTAAATTTTTAAAAAAATCCGTTTTTATTTGTAATATAATTTTTTATATGAAAACACTAATACGTCCTTTCATCGGGCCAGTAGCTTAGGTTGGTTGGAGCACCCGGCTGATAACCGGGAGGTCAAGAGTTCAAATCTCTTCTGGCCCATTATTTATGATAGAATCTCATCAAATTGATAATCTTCCCATTTTTTAATATCTAATAAGATTTCAAGCTCAACTGGTGTTATAATAGGTATTTTATATTGCATGTAATCATCTATTGCGATCCTGGGACAAGCTGTTGAAACAAAACAATCAATCATTCTAAATCCTTCTAAAAAAGCAGGTGTAAAATGATTAACTAAAATTAGAATAGATTTTTTATTGCTTTTTACAATTTTTTCCTTTAAATCATATGCAAGAGATGCTCGTTGTTGACCAACCTTTTCACCAATTAAGATACCAAAAACTTTTGCATCTTTTGCCCTTGATATAGCACCATAACGTTGTCGTAATATAATATCTTTAATATCTTGTAGCTCTTGTTTTTTAACTTCATTAGTATATGG
>CAZVNH010000154.1:0-6458 GCA_964628575.1 uncultured Thermoplasmatales archaeon
GCTTCAATGGTTCCTCTTGAAACAGCAAGAACATGTGCAAATATTTTAGATCTATCAAAGAAGGTAGCTGAGATAGGTAATGTTAACTCAATTACTGATTCTGCAGTTTCTGCAATTATGGCAAAAGCTGGTGTTGAAGGAGCAATATTAAATGTTAGAATAAATCTCGGATCTATAAAAGATGAAAAATTTGTAAAGGATATATCCAAAGAAATTGATACTCTTTCTTCAGATGTTACAGACAAAACCAATGAAATAATTAGCATTGTTAAAGGTAAAATGTAAAGGTTATGCAAATTGTTTAAGTATATCCTTTATTTTCTCTTTTTTTAATTATGAAATCTGATATAGAGATTGCCCGATCTGTTAAGCTGGAAAAAATTGAAAATATTGCAGAAAAAATTGGTATACATTCAGATGAACTAATTACTTGTGGATTAAACAAAGCAAAAGTTCATCCAAAAATATTTGATAGAGTTACAAACAATAAAGATGGCAAGTTAATTCTTGTTACCACAATAAATCCAACTCCAGAAGGTGAAGGAAAAACTACAATGACTATTGGTATCGCTCAAGCTTTAACAAAACTAATGAAAAAAACAATACTTTGTATTCGAGAACCATCTCTTGGCCCTATAATGGGTATGAAAGGAGGTGCAGCTGGTGGTGGTTATTCACAGGTTCTTCCAATGGAGGATATAAATCTTCATTTCACAGGTGATATGCATGCAATTACTAGTGCTCATAACCTTTTAGCAAGTCTTCTTGATAATCACATTCATCATGGCGATAAATTCCATATAGATCCAAGATATATTGTATGGCCTAGAGTTATGGATATAAGCGATAGATCACTTCGTAATGTTGTTGTAGGTTTAGGCGGACCTTTTGATGGAGTACCCCATCAAGAAGAATTTGCTATAACTCCTGCATCAGAAATTATGGCAATTTTATGTTTAATTAAAGATTTAGATGATTTAAAACAAAGATTAGGTAGAATAATCGTTGCATATACATATGATAATAAACCAATATATGCTAAAGATTTGAAAGCAGTAGGTGCAATGACTGTACTTTTAAAGGATGCTATGAAACCTAATCTTGTTCAAACAATCGAGAGAGTACCTGCTTTTGTACATGGTGGACCATTTGCAAACATAGCTCATGGTACAAATAGTATTTTTGCTACTAAACTTGCTTTAAAACTTGCTGATTATGTTGTAACAGAAGCAGGTTTTGGATCAGAACTTGGAGCTGAAAAATTCTTCAATATTGTATGTAGAACAGGAAACCTAAAGCCAGATGCAGTTGTAATGGTTGTTTCCATTAAAGCATTAAAAAGACATGGAAAAGGTGACGTAAAAAGAGGTCTTCTAAATTTAGAAAAACACCTTGAAAATATATCACTATATGAGGTTCCTGTAATTGTTGCTATAAATCATTTCATCGATGATGACGAAGACAATATTAGGATAGTTGAGCAGTTTTGTAATTCTAAAAATATTCCAATAGCGGTTGCTGATATCTGGAGTCAAGGAGGAGAAGGTGGAATTGAACTTGCTGGTAAGCTTGTTGATTTAATTCATAATAATCCATCAAATTTTAAATTCTTATATGATGTAAATTTACCTGTTAAAGAAAAAATTGAGATTATTGCAAAGAAAATGTATGGAGCAGAAAGGATTGTTTATACTGTTGCTGCAGAGCAAGATATTAAATTATGTAATGAACTTGGTATAGATAAACTTCCTATTTGTATTGCAAAGACTCAATATTCTCTATCTGATGATTCAAAACTTCTTGGTAGACCTACTGGTTTTAAAATTACTGTTAGAAATATAAAATTTTCAACTGGTGCAGGATTTCTTGTTCCAATGACTGGAAAGATTACTACAATGCCTGGTCTACCTGTGAAACCGATATCTGAGAATATTGATATCGATGAAAAAGGAAATGTTAGTGGGCTTTACTAATATATTATTTTTTAAAAAATAAAGATACATTGAAATAGCAAAAAATCTATGCATTTTCTGGGAGGATTTATTTATGTCTGAAGAAAATCTTAAAGCTCATGTAGATGATATTATAAATGCCCTAAAAGGAGAAACAAAAGAAGAGATTTCTCCAGAAGAGCTTGAACAAGAGCTTATTAAATTTATGGAATATGGTGTCCCTATTGAGCAGGCAAAACAATCACTTATTAAAAAATTCGGAGGTACAGCAGTTCTTACAGATTCTTCATCTACATCTGAAAGAATTTTAATATCTGATTTAAAACCAAATCAATCAAGTGTTAAACTTCTAGGTCATGTTATTGCAATTAATCCAAAAGAGATAACTGTTAAAGGAGAAACAAAAAAGATATTCTATGGTATTATTGGTGATGAAAGCGGAACAATTCCATTTACTTCTTGGAAAGAAATATCCATAGAGAAAGGAGATGTCGTTGAAGTATCAAACGCTTATACTCGTGAGTGGCTTGGAGCAGTTCAACTCAATTTTGGAGATCGTGTAATTGTTGAAAAAACTGATAGAGAGCGTCTTCCAAAAACAGCTTTTGAACCAAAGGAATTAAAACTTAAAGATTTTAAATCAGGTATAGGCAGAGTCGATGTTACAGCTCGAATTCTTGAGATTAATTCAAGAGAGGTTGAGGTAAATGGTGAAACAAAAAAGGTTTTCTCAGGTATTATTGGTGATGAAACAGGTAAAGCTCAATTTACATCATGGCATGATTTTAAGATTAAAGAAGGTGATGTTCTAAGGATTAATGGTGGCTATATAAAATCCTGGAAAGGTATTCCTCAATTAACTTTTGATTCAAACGCAACAGTTAAAAAACTTGAAAAAAGTAAAATTGGTAAGGAGGAGTTTAAATCTGATATAATCCCTATCCATACACTTATTGAAAAACGAGGTGCGCTTGATATTGAAGTAGAAGGTACTATCATTGATATTAAACCGGGGTCTGGTTTTATAACGCGTTGTCCTGAATGTAATCGTGTATTAATGAACGGTTTATGCGCAATTCATGAAAAGGTTGATGGAATTCCTGATCTTAGAATAAAAATCATTGTTGATGATGGAACTGGCGCTGTTGGAAGCTCTTTAAATAAAGAGTTATCAGAAAAATTATTAGATATTACTTTAGATGATGCCAAAAATATGAATGAAGAAACATTAATGCAAGAGATTAATGAAAAATTATTTGCAAAAAAAATTCGTTTGAAAGGTAATGCTTTAAGTGATGATTTTGGTACAAACATAATTGCAAAAGATGTAGATATTCAAGACATAAATATTGAAGAAGAAGCTGAAAAACTATCCAATGAATTGGAGGAACTACAATGAAACGTGAAACCGCTTGGAGAATTTTTGCTGGTGAATATAACGATTCATCAGTTGAAATAAAAGGCGAAGGTGAAATGACTCCTTCATATATTATAACACCTCTTGGAGCCAAAGTCAACCGTATGTTCATTATCGGTGTTTTAACCGATGTAGAAAACGTCTCAGAAGGTGGAGATTTAGTTAGAGCCCATATTTCTGACCCTACAGGTGTCTTCACACTTTATTCTGGTTCATATCAAAAAGATGTAACTGATGTATTATTAAAAGTTGAAGTTCCAGCTTTTGTTGCAGTCATTGGAAAAGTCCGGACCTATACACCTGAAGAAGGAACTTTATATGTCTCTATTCGACCTGAGAAAGTCATGGAAGTTTCTGCAAATATCAGAGATAAATGGATTCTTGAAACTTGTAAAAATACAAAGGATAGAATTGAAGCTCTCATAGAAGCAATGCAAATGAACGAGTCAAATGAATATGAGCTGAGAAAGCTTGGTTATAGTAGAGAACTATCAGAAGGAATTGTTTATGCTTTAAAAAATTATGGTAAAATTGACTTAAATAAATATATCGTTTTAATACAAGAGTCATTACAATATCTACGACCAAATAGAGATACCCAAATAGATTTAACAATTGGTGAAAAACAAAAAAAAGAAGATAAATCCATTGAAGATCAAAAAGAAATAACTGAAGATAAAACTAATACGCCTCCAAAGGATAAACAAAAAAGCAAAGAAGATAATAAAGAAAAAGAAGAAATACAAAAGAATTCTGAGGAAATAGAAAAAAAGGTTTTAGATATAATTAAGGATTTAGAAGGGGAAGATGGAGCTGCTTGGGATACAATTACTCAAAAATGTGAAAAAACAGGTTTTGATAGTGATACAGTTGAAGAAACATTAGCTTCTCTAATGGATAAAGGTTTGATTTATGAACCAATTTTAGGAACCATTAAAACAACATAATTTTTGTTATTTTTTCATTTCGACGTTTTTTCAAAAAGGTATTTTTATCGAGATATCTTTAAATATATTCATTTTCAAAAATTAGGGTAATAATTGATGGTATTGGTGAAAATATGAGTCGATATGGAGATAAAGGAAAGAAAAATTATCCATCCCTATATGATGCTTTTGAGCTTGGTGATAGAGTAAAAAGAGTTTATAAAGAAAACAGCGGAAGAAATAAAGAATACAAAGGTATTGTTTTATCTATTGAAAAAGATAGAATGGAAATATATTGGGATACTCTAGATGGTCGATACAGGCCAGAGGATATGGGGATCGCTTTTACTAATTGTAAAGTAGATGAAATATTTTCAGGTAATGGGAAATATTCGCCAATTGAGAAAGACTAATATAAATATTCATTTAAATATACAAATAAATATCTATAAATATATATCAAGTAATTATGGATAAAAAGTATTTATACTCCTTATTCATAATTCCTATTAATTTAAGGAGGGGTTAATTGAACAAAGAATCTTTACCTCTCATTTTGGCACTATTAGTGCCCATTGGATTAGTTTCAATCATTTTTCTATATAACTATGGATATGATCTTACCAGATTTTTAAGGAAAATCCCTTTTATATATTATGTTATAATATTACCAATTATTTTAGGTTTCTCAGTAGGAGTCATTAAATTAATGAGACCAGATTAAATCTATTTTTCTATTAAAAAAACATTTTTTTTAATGATAACAAATGTACAATAAATATTATATACTCATAAATATAAAAATAATTCGTTGAAATATGTTAATAATTGGATTGCTATCATCACAACAAGAAGCCGAAGAAATAAAATATATCGCAAAAGTTTGTTCTATTGAAGAAAGAATCCATATTGTAGTAAGAATGCAAAAGATAAAAGAAATGCTAAAAGAAGAATAAGTTTTAAAAAAAGTTTTTATTTATCAGTATAAGGTGTGAATAATTACTGTTTTAATAGTATCATCAAATATAGATCCTGCAAGTATTAATATTAAAAATAATCTTTTAGAGTTATCACATTGGGAAGAGTATTCAGAATTTTGTAAAAATCCAATATATAGACATACAAATATAAATGATATATTTATAATTTCTATTCAAGATAGGAAAATAACTCATGAAAATTTAGATATAGAAGTAAAAAATAAATTAGGAATAAATCCGACAATAGCAATCTTTATTTCAAGGCATACTAGTAAAACAGGAGAACCAACTCTAACTGTCCATCCAATAGGAAATTACGGAAAAGCAGAATTTGGTGGAAAATTAAAAACAATAATTAAATCATCACCAAAAGTAATGACAGAATTACTAAGAAATCTTGATAAAAATGCAAAACAAAAAAAGACTTATCATAAAGTATGCTTTGAAGTAACTCACCATGGACCTTTTTTAAATATTCCAACATTATTTATAGAAGTAGGAAGTACAATTAAAGAATGGAAAAAACAAAAACCAGCAAAAATAGTTGCACAGAGCATAATTGATTTATTAGAAAATAAATACAATGAAAAAGATTTTTCAAATGAAATACCTGTATTAATAGGAATAGGAGGGGGACATTATGCACCAAGATTTACAGATGTTGCTCTTGAAAAATATGCAGCATTTGGTCATATGATTCCCAATTATCAAATAGAATCTGGAAATTTAAACGATGAAATTATTAAAAAAACAATAAATGCAACACCAAATTTTACAGGTATGTACATACATAAAAAATCTATGAAAAAATCACAAGTAACAAATCTTAAAAAATGGTTCAATGAAAAAGATATTGATGTAATATCAAGTAAAGAATTATCAAATCTTACTATTTAATGCTTTTTTTGCATTAATATGAGCAAGTCTTAAAGGTTCTGGGATTTTATATTTACTGAAGTGCTTCACAATTTTTCTTGAGGTTTTAAAGGATATTTTATGACCTGGAGAAATATAAATAGGTTTTTTTATCTTATTATTTGAAAAATACCTAAAACCATGTTTTTTTCCATCAATTAAAATATCATCTCCTTTAATATCTCCATACAATAGATTTTTAGCAATACCTATACTTGGTTTGTTTAAAATAATTCCAGCTTGGGAAGCAATGCCAATACCATATGGA
>CAZVNH010000155.1:0-6455 GCA_964628575.1 uncultured Thermoplasmatales archaeon
TAGCTATACTATTCTTTATGATTTTATCTATTATGTCTTATATTATCTATATCTATTTTAGTAGAGTAAATATTATCTTTTCAAGTAATGGATATTGTCTAAAGAATTTTTCAAATAGATATATTATAATATTCATTGAAGCTGATCTGTCTCTTGGCATAGATACACTCAAGCTTCCCCAGTCACTTTCTAATTCATTTATATCTTTTGCCTTATATCTGATTTCATAATCTCCTTGTTCATCCCATGTATGTGTAAAATTTTGTTGTTCTCCTGAGGAATATGGTCCTTGCCAGTCAGTGATAGTATCATCACCCCATTCTATATAGTAATAAACATCATCACCATCTGGATCAATAGCAGATATGGTAAAGGTTTGTTCAACCTCTGCAGCACCTTTATTTGGACCATTCATTACTGGAACATTCGGTGGATTAGAGGCAATTTCTGCTGTTGTTGTTCCTACTCCCTCTGCACCGATATCATCTGTTACTAATAAGGTAACTGTGTATTCTCCAGGACCAGAATATGTATGTGTTGGATTCTGTACAGAAGAAGTTCCTCCATCACCAAAATTCCATTCCCATGAATAAGGCTCAGCCCCTCCTGTAACTGAACCTGTAAAACTTATAGGATGATCTGCTGTACCTTCATATGGTCCACCAGCATCTACATCGAGAGTTCCACCTTGTATTTCTACAGATAATGGTTGCGACCAGACAGATACATCCCATTCATCTTTTGCTCTTACTCTAATAGAATAGGTTCCTATTTCAGACCAAGTATGTTCAGCGGATTTTGTTGATACCCATCCTGAATCTGTTCCATCATCCCAATCAAATAAATAACTTAATGAATCTCCTTCAGGATCTGAGGCAGATGTAGAATAACTATAGGTTTTTAAAATAATTCCACTATTTGGACCAGATGGTTTACTTGGTCTATTTGGAGCTGTATTTCCCATATTAACACTTAATGATGGCGACCAATCTGTTTCTGTGCCTGCAAGATCCTTTGCTTTTACTGTCACATCAAAATTACCAGCATCCTGCCAAGTATGAGTTGCACTGCCTGATTGACCCTGTGAATATGGTCCCTTCCATCCACTATCTGTTCCATCGCCCCAGTCAAATAAATAATATAATTTATCACCTGAATTTGGATCAGTTGTAATTGCAGAATAAGAATATTGAGAATTATGCGTACCGTCAGTTTCTCCAGTAGGAGCACTAGGTGTATTTGGAGGATTACCTATTGTAATTTGAACAGATTTTGAGGAGGACCAACCACTTTGTGTTCCAAATAGATCTTCAGCTTTAACCTTCACATTATAGGTTCCTATTGAATCCCATGAGTGATCGATATTTACTCCTGTACCTGATCCATAATAATCAGTCCATTCATCAACATCATTATCACCGTCCCAATCCCAACCATATTTTATTGGATCGCCATTTGGTTCAGTTGAACTAGTTGAATAGGTATTTGGAATACCAACTATACCAGTTGAAGATCCAGATGGTTGACTGGGAGTAGATGGTGGATCAGAGTTTGGTAGTTCAGGATCCGCTATAGTAGTCTCATCTGTATACATATTAGATTGAGCAAAAACACTAGCAATACATCTGATATTTCCCATTGTTATATCACTATATGGTGAAGTCCAAGTGTTTGTATAAGTTTCTGTTGAACTTGCACCAACGTTGACATTTTGATTTATACCATAATTTCCAATCATTGCGAAATGATAAGGGTCACCGTCGTAGTCATCCCATCTTGATATTTTTTCTGTTATATATACATGTAAATGACCATTATATGTACTTCCTCCATTATTTGTTACTTCGACATTTACTTGAATTTGATTACCGCCCATCCAAAACGCTTCAAGATCTAAATCAATATTAGCAACTGTTCTAGCGCCACATGTGTTTATAGCATTTATAAAGTTAGAAGTGTCATATTGATGACCAACTACATCTACATAACCACCATCAAAACAGACAGTAGGGTAACCACTAATTCCAAGCTCACTAATTCTACTGCTTGCATAAGTATTCTTATTTGAAACTAGCGCAACATATTCAAAATCGTATCCCATATTGTAAACTATATTCAAATAGTAACTTGCTGATGGGCAATGCGAACACCAAGTAGCTGAACATTGTTCTCCTAAAACAGTATGTGTAAGAAGATTAGATACATCTTGTTCATGATTGTTTATTTCTTTTTGTGATACTTTGTTATTACCAGCGTTTATTATTGGAATTAAAGCTGAAAAAACTAAAGATGCGAAAATTCCAATTATCACAATATTTTTTAAAATATTATTATTTCTCATCATACCGCCTCATATAATTTTTTTTAACAATTGTTAATAAAATGATTGAAAAACCTATATTTATTTTTTTCTATATAATTTTTAAATTTTATAAGTTTAATATGTTATTTAAATTAATATTTAATGATTATTTAATGCATATTCTACAGCAGATTTTGCATGAATAGTTGTAGTATCAAAAACAGGAAGTTCAACATCATTTTCTTTTATCAACAAAGGTATTTCAGTACAACCAAGTATAATTCCTTCTACTCCCTCTAAAATTAAGTTGTTTATTATATCTAAATATTTTTGTTTTGAGGATTTCTTTATAACCTCATATGTCAACTCATTAATGATAATATTATGAACAATTTCTCTCTCTTTAGTTTTGGGTATAATTGGCTCAATGTTATATTTTTCTTTTAGTCTTTTCTTATAAAAATCTTCATCCATTGTGTATTTTGATCCTAATAAACCTACTTTTCTTAGATCTTTATCTATAATTTTTTCAGCGACAGCATCGACAATATGAATCAAAGGAATATCAATATTCCTCTGTACATCATCAGCTATTTTATGCATAGTATTTGCACAGATAATTAAAAAATCAGCGCCAGATTTTTCTAACTTTTTTGCAATATCAATATAGGAATTTCCAATTTTATCCCATCTTCCTTCTTGCTTTAATATAAATTCATCAAAATCAACAGAGTATAAAATACAATGGGCAGAATGTGCTCCTCCAAGTTTTTCTTTTACAGTTTCATTAATAATTCTATAATATTCAAGTGTTGAAACCCAGGATGTTCCTCCAATAAGACCAATTGTTTTCATATATTCTCTAAAAAACATTAATAAAATAATTACTTTAAAAAACCATCGTGTTTTTTTAAAGATTAAGATTAATAAATCTGTTAAAATTTACTAACCTAATTTTGAATATAAAAAAAATACATTAAACTACAAAATATATTTTAAATCTATAAAAATTCTTTTAATTTGTGTTTCTCAGGATTTAAAATACCATGTTTTCTTATCCAGAAGAGGTTTTCTAATAGAAAAATATCTGCTATATATCCCTGATATGCTTCTAAAACAACATCACAGAATTGTTTAGCTTTTATAAGATTATCAGCTGAAAAACAAATAACCCAATCATATATACCATTTGTATAAAAACTACTATCAATAATTACATTTAATTTTTTAGCAGCTGGTTCGATTGTTCTCTTAATAATTTTTATAGTCAAATCTTCACTTAAAACTTCTGTAGTCTTTCGAATAAGTGCAACATAACTCTTCTGCTCTATTTTCTCTTCATCGATAATTGCAGTATATCCCCAAATAGTCTTATTATCTTTCAACTGATTAATAACACGCCAAACCTTCTGACGAGAAAAACCTAATTTTTTAGCAATTATGTTTACGCTTTGACTAGAATCCTTTATAAGTTCAAATAATATCCTTTTTTCATCTTCTTCAATTAAATATTTTGCTCTTTTTGGCATTTTGTTACACCATTTTTTGTTATATTAATATTTTATAACAAATTTTGGTATATATAATGTATATTATAATATTTACTAGTTAATCAATAATTAATATTTGTTTATTAAAACAAAATTTAAGAAGTTTAGTAATATTGAGATTTAATTTTTAAATTATATATTTTTTTTGATATTATAATTTATTCCATAAATAATAAATATTAAATTGATATTTTATACCCCATGTACATAATATATGGGGGTTAAAAAATGAGACTTGAAATTCCTCCAGAACCAATGAAAATAAAAAAATATTCAAATGAACAAAAAGAAAAAAGATGGGATATCGATAATATAACAATGTGGTTTGGAAATAGATTACCAAGTTATCTATGGAAAGAAAGCGGATGGTCAAAACCACTAAAAGCAGAGGGATATTCCTGGCAGAGTTTCTTAAAAATACTTTCTCTTCATAAAAAAGATATGATAAAGTGGTCAAGAAATACTCTATCCTGGAATGATTTTCTTCTAAAAATTCAGGAAACAATTAAGGATCCTGTTTTTAAAAAAATATTAGTGGGATGAACAGGAGATCGATTAAATGAATGAGGAGAAAAAAAAGAATGGGGTTAAAATTGTTCTTGCTTCTTCAAGGGCTGAAGCAAATGAGTATGATAATAATCCGTTTTCTGCTTTTATTTGTACCTTTCCAAAAAGATTATCTGGATATGCTCTAAGGGAACATTTAAATCATCTTGCAACAAATGATGATGGAACAGCAAAACGAACAATTTATGGACTTCGAAAGGTTGAATCAATGCTTATTAATGAATTCGGAGAAGAAAATGTTGTTTGCGCTCATTACGATCAACTTGATAAATTCATAGGTAAAAACACAAAAATTTTTGGAGTTTCAACAATGGACCCTATGGGTCTTGCATATGTTTCAACTACCTACAACTCTCTTATTGGTTTTGGTGGTGAGTCGTTAAACGCTTCAGAGTTTGAAAAACTCTTAATGCATCCTTCTATTCAAAAATATAAACCAAAGGTTATTGTCGGCGGACAAGGCTCGTGGCAAGTTTCAGAAGCAGGTATGCAAGAGAAACTTGGAATTGATGTTCTTTTTCAGGGTGAAGGTGAAAATGATCTTGTAAATGTTTTTAAAAAGATTTTGAAAAAAGAAAAAGTTGATAGTTATTTTATTGCAAAAAAAACAAGCAGACAAAAGGTTCCATTGATAAAACATGGTGCAAGCTATGGAATGATTGAAATAATGCGTGGTTGTGGTCGTGGTTGTCATTTCTGCAGTCCAACGAACAGGGTACGCCATAGTTTTCCGATAGACCATATCATGAAAGAGGTTGAAATAAATGTTAAAGAAGGTTCAAACTCAATTTTTACTGTAACTGAAGATATATTTTTATATAAATGCAATAAAAATTTCATTCCAAATACATCTGAGGTTGTAAAACTATACAAAAATATTGCTTCTTATCCAGGGGTTGAATATATTTTACTATCACATGGATCTTTTGCACCAATAATTTATGATAAAAAGCTTCTTGATGAACTATCTCCAATATTACTTGAAAAAACCAAATGGAATCCAAAAACTAGCTCTATGTACAAAAAACCATTTGTTTCAGTTGAAATGGGTATTGAAAGCGGTAGTGTACGGCTAATGAAGGAGCATATGAAAGGAAAAGCACTTCCGTATAGTGTTGATAACTGGCCAGAGCTAGTTGTTGAAGCAATTGGTGAATTAAATGATCATGATTGGTATCCCCTTTGTACAATTATGACAGGTCAACCAGATGAAACAGAAGAAGATGTAATAGCAACAATAAATCTAATTGATGATCTACGAGCAAATAATGCAAAAATGTTTTACACACCTGTTCTTTTTATTCCATTAAAAGAAGCGGTTCTTAGTGAAAGTAGACGAACAAATCTAAATAATCTAACTGAGCTTCAATGGGAGGTAATTGCGCGAAGTTGGAGGAATAATATTGATTTCTGGGCTCCAGATAAAAAATGGATGTTAAGCACAGGATTTCTCCTAACTTATTGGTTTTACTATCGATGGAAACATGGTAAAAAATCAATAAAACCTGTTATGCGACTTGCTGGAATGCCTATTTCAAGTAAAATTGATAAACCATGTGATCCATCCTACTGTAATATTGACTTCAAAGAAAAATTTGAAAAAGAAAAAGAAATAATAAAAAATCGTTTTGTTTAACTTTCAAGAAAAGCCTTGTATGCAAGATATGTTGAATAAATATCTACTTTACTGGTAACTTCATAGGGACTATGCATGCTCATAACAGCAGGACCTAAATCAATTACTTCCATTCCTAGTCGACTAAAGTATTTTGCAACTGTTCCACCGCCACCATTATCAACCTTTCCAAGCTCTGCTGTCTGCCATGGAATTTTTTCTTTATTTAGAATTGTTCGAATCTCAGAAACATATTCAGCTGAGGCATCATTAGCACTATACTTACCACCATGACCTGTAAATTTACTCATGACAACACCATATCCAAGTGAAGATGCATTTTTTAACTCAAAAGCATCAGTATAGTTTGGAGTTACTGCTGCATTTACATCCGCGGATATTACCTTTGATTTACGCATAC
>CAZVNH010000156.1:0-6424 GCA_964628575.1 uncultured Thermoplasmatales archaeon
TTTAAGAGCAGTGATTGTTTCTTGAAAATCTTCCATAATGTTTAGTGTTGCTAACTCATTTTTTTCAAGATTATCTATTTTTTTATCTAATTTTTTTTCAACATTTTTTATAGATGTAATATCTGATGTTATCATTACTGCATTTTCTACTTTATCTTCGATAATTATTGGTGCAACTCGTGTTTCATACCATGCTTCTTCTCCATTTGATCCTTTTCCTTTTAGCTCATATCTTGTTACTTCTTTGTTGTCAAATGCTTTTTGTATTGCATTCATTTCAATATTATGGTATTCAGGCATTGTGTAGTCTAATATTTTTTTTCCAATTGTTTCATCTATAGTAAAACCAGGTACTGTATGATTTATGTATTCAATTGTTCCATTTTTATCCACCATCATTATAATATTTGGTGCATTTGATAGTAGAGAGTTTATTTTTTCTTGACTTTGTTTTAATGCTTTTTCAGCTGATTCTAGTTTTTGCTCTATAGAAAAATATGAACTCATTCCTTTTTTATTTGTTTTAAAAAATTTCGTTTCACTTAAAAAAACCTGAATAATGAAAATATTTGCTATAAAAAACCCAAAAACTGCTAAATATAATTGGTTGTTGGCCTGTGACATACCTGCAACTGTAAATGATATTAATGAAAATAAGAATAGAAAAGAAGAAAAAGCTTGTTCTTTTATTATATGATAAATACATACAATTATTATCTCTAACGCAAATAAATGCATTAATATGCTATAAACTATATTTGGGTTATCTGTAATAAATGGCATAACAATTATAATAGTTGAGGATAGGAGCAGTATTAAAAATATGTTAAATAACCATTTTTTTTCTTTAAATTTAAAGATTTGATTGTTTACTGCCAAAAAAATTGCGATTAATACAGAAAATGTTGTCCAATGATAAAAAGCATAGGTAAATCCTGAAATCTTTGTAATATTTAGTAATAATAATATTTGAGAGATTTCAGCGATAAAAAATGCAATGCTGAACATTAATTTTCTCAAATCTTTATCCTTTTTAAAATAAAATAAAAAAATTGAAGCAATAATTGTCATTTGTAAAACAATTATCGCCCTTCCAATTTCTATTATTGTTATTTGGATTTATTCCCCTCCATTTTTGATTCTAGATCTTGGATTTGTTTTTTTAATTCTATCATTTTTAGTTCTCTTCCAACTGTTAATTTTTTATATTTCTCAAGCTGATCGACTTTTTCTTTTAGTTGTTTTTCAGCGTTTTTACGATTAGTTATGTCTCTTACGATACCCACTGCGTTCCATTTTCCTTTAATTTTAACACTTGACATTGATAGCTCTATCGGAAATTCTTCTCCATCTTTTCTTTTTGCTTTAAGCTCTAATGTTTTTCCAACTACTTTTCCTTTTCCTGTGTTCTTAAATTTTTCAAAAGCTTGTCTGTATGCTTGGTGATATTCTGATGGTGCTAATATTATGTGCATCTCTTGACCAATAATTTCTTCAGGTTTGTATCCAAATATTTTCTCTGCAGCTTCATTCCAATAATCTACATTTCCATTATTATCAATCATTATGATTCCATCTTGAGCTGAGGAGCTAATAGTTCTAAAAAGTTCTTCACGGTCTTTTAGATGTTCTTTAGTTTTTTTAACCATTGTTATATCCCTATAGTCTTTTATTATACCTATTAAATTTCCTTGATTGTCTTTATATGGTGTTAGTTTTACTATACATGGTATTTTTTTACCATTTTTTGTTTCCATTATATGTTCATATTGTATTTCTACTCCTTCTTTTAAGATCTTTTTAAGTGGACAATAATCAGTTGTACATAATTCTGATTTAAAAATTTCATAACATTTTAAACCAATTGACTTTTCGATGTCAACCTCCAACATCTCTGCCATTGTATTATTCATAGCGATAATTCTATAATCCTTATCAATAAGTATTATTCCACCAGCTGCAGCGTTTAAAATATGCTCAATTTGTTTTTTTGATTTTTCCATTAATTCTTTTTCTTTACTTCGTTCTTCAATGTCTCTAAAAACAACTAGATCTGCTGGAGAACCATTGTAATCGATTTTAGTCGCATTTATTTCAAAACGTTTTTTTTCACCATTATGTAGAATCAATTCTATATCATAAGGCTTAACATTCATTCCACTCATTCTTTTAATCAGATTTTTTAATATTACTGCTTTTGTCTTTTTTGATAGAATATTTATTTTAAAAATATTTTTTCCAATGAAATCTTCTTTTTTATAACCTGTTGTCTCAATTAATTTTTTATTTATTTCAAGAAGTTTTCCTTTTGAATCAATTATTACTATTGGATCTGCTACACAGTCAAATAGTTTTTTAAAATGTTTTGATGAATTTTTTAACTCATTTTCAATTTTTTTATATTGTGTTATTTCTCTGGCAATTATTATTAGTGATTTTTGTCCATTTAATGTTTGACTCGGTATAATTATATTATTAAAATATCTTCCATCTCTTTCATCGTTTACTTCAATTTTTTCCCCTGTTTCTATTACTTTTTTTACTATTTGATTTCTCTCTTCCACTTTTCCTAGCGATAAAAATTTTTTTATATTTTTCCCTATAAGGTTTCCAACTGTTGTATTTAGGCTTTTAGCCATAGCCGGATTTGCATATAGAATTTCTCCGTCTTCTTTAATTTCTGCTATAAAATCTATTGAGTTTTCTATTATTTTTAAGAGTTTAATATTTTTTTGGTTTATATCTATATCCATGTCATTGTCTTTATTATCGATATCTTTATTGAAAAAATCTTTATTATTCTCTTTTCGAAACTTTTTAATATTATCTTTTGTAGGTGGATTATTAATTATTACTGATTCACTACAATATAATTTACCTGTTTCTTCTTCTTTTCTTAGTTGTTTAATTATATCTGGTTCATTGTCCATACTAATCATTTCCCTCCTTGTTGAAGTGTGAAGTTAAAAACAGAGCCCCTACCCTGTCCTTTACTTTCAGCCCAAATCTTACCACCATGCTTTTCTACAATTTTTTTACAAATAGACAAACCTAATCCATGACTTTCAATCTTGTTACTTGAGTTATCAACCTTGTAATATTCCTTAAAAATATTTTCAATTTGTTCATCTGTCAGTCCAATACCATTATCAGCAACTGAAACCAATATTTCATCTTCTCTTGGTTCTGCATTAATTATTATCTTACCATTTTCATTCTTATACTTAATAGCATTTGTAATAAGATTTGTAAAAAGTTCTTCTAATCTTAATTTATCTGCCTTAACAATAAAATCTGTTTGAATATTGTTTTCAACTTGAACATCGTTTTCAATAAAAATTTGATTATAATTTGCAATCACATTTTCCAAACTTTCAAGAAGACTTGTGTTTTTAATATCGAATTTTATATTCGGAGAATCTAATTTTGCTAACTCTAATGTTTTTATTATAAGATCTTTCATATATCTAGAATTTCTACGAACTACCTCAAGCATTTCTTTAACTTGCGGATTATCAGTTCTTTTCTCCATTAATGGAATTAGAGTTGAAAAAGTAGTTAATGGATTTTTAAGATCATGGCTAAGTTGATTAATAAACTCATCTTTTTGTTTCAATAATTTTTCAATTTCAATAGTTCTTTCTTTCACTTTTTTCATAAGATCTTTATTCAAAATTTCAAGTTCTTTTTTTGTTATAGATAAATCCTCCATAATACTAAGAGTTGCTGTTTCATTTTTTTGTAATTTAATCACTTTTTCATCGAGTTCCTCAGTTCTCTTTTTAACTTTATCTTCCAAGTTTCTATACGATTCTTTTAGGGAATTTTTCATTTTTTCAAATGATTTCACCAAATCGCCAACTTCATCCTTTGATTTTTTAACGTCTATATTTATATCCAATTTACCTTCGCCAATCTTGATAGCAGCATTTCTTAAACGGATAATCGGCTTTGAAATCCTTTGAGCCATAAAAAAAACAAATAATGCTCCAGATGTCACAGCAATAAAAATTACAATAATTGCGCTATTTAGAACTTCAGCTTGTTGTTCTAATAATATCTGTTGACCCGCACTTGTATCAATTTCAACAACAAGTCCAAAACTACGATCAGCTAATATAATCGGTTTGTAATAAATGACTTTATTCAACTCAGGGTGTCTCTTAAAAAACTCATCACCTCGCTCAATACTTTTATCTAATAGGTCAGAGTCAACTATTTCTCTATTATCTTCAGACAAAGAACTTGCAATTATACCTTCAGTTGTAGAAAGTGTAACATCAACATCCTCGCTAATTGATGATGCTATAGATTCAGCAAACACATCATCTAATTTAGTACCAACCATAGCAGTGCCAATTATAGTTCCTTCGGAACTTATCGGCACAATACCTCTAATATCCCATCCTGTTTCACTTTTTGAAACAACTAGTATGTCTTTACCAAACAAGGCATCAGACACACCAAGAATATTAGGATTATCACCACTCAACTCAGGTTCTTGTGCACGGTAAATTACTATTTCATTACAATCTGTTACTTGAAAAATATCAGTATTCAAACTGGTAAATATTTCATCCATCGAATTTTTTAGATAAGTAATATTATATGACTCATTGTAAGAAACAAGTCCATATATTATTTGCTGATTATCTTCAAGAAGATGAGATAAACCATCTAATCTAATTACTTCCGCATTTAATTTAGATTCAACCATTAATTCGATATCCTCAGAATTTGTTTTTTCCACACTGTTAACAACATTCTTCAATGAATCGTAGCTTGTGGAATAAAGCGTCAATGTTATAAATAACGATACCACAATGATAATTCCACAAACTAAAACAATCAAACTATTTCTAAATTTCATAGAGAGCCTTCATTTCCATCCTATTTTATTTATTTAAAGAAATTAAACCTCCATCTTCTAATATCTGTTTCCCACTATCTGAGAACACAAAATCAATAAATGCACTAGCTATATCATTCAACTTACTTTCTTTAAAAACAAAAGCATATTCACCAGCCAATTTATAATCTCCATTTAATATATTTTCCTTAGTTGGCTCAATACCATCAAGTGTAATAGCTTTAATAGTTGTATCTCCAATCAAAGAAGAACCTGTAAGCCAACCAATACAATTTGAATAAGTTTCAAGTGCATTCTTCATTTCATAGTCATGATAATATATCTCTGCATTATCGGTAAAAGTAATAGATTCAAAAGCAGTAATATAATAATTGATGACTTCTAGAGATGAATCTCCTTCTTCTCTGATAAATACATTGATATTTGAATCCTGACCTCCTGTTTCATTCCAATTAACAATAACACCAGAAAAAATATCAATGATTTGTGTGGTTGTAAGATTATCTATTTCAACATTACCAGACACTGCAAAAATAACCTTATCCTTTGCAAATGGTAGATATGTTAAACCATATCCTTCCTCACTTTCTTTGATACCACGAGCTATTCTACCAATAATATTTTCACCCGTACCAACTGACTCTATTCCCCCACTAGACCCTGTACTATCAGGAATTATCACTTCATAGTTGGGATTTTCTGCATTAAACGCAGTAGCTAATTCTCTTAAAATATCTTGACAGGCTCCTGTACCTGGAATAACAAGTTGAAAATTATTATTACTATTACTGTTACTATTACTATTATTGTCTATACATCCACAGATAAATACAAAACTCAAACTAATCAATAAAATCAAAACAAAACTAGTTGATACCAGCTTTTTTACACAGTTATGTCTTCTAATTTTCATTTTATATCATCTCCAAAACCAATCCATTAAAAAATTTATATAACCTATAACAACAATATTTTTGTTAATAATACAATATTTTGATGTAACACCCATCTGCTATCCCATCCAGTAAATTCAATAAAAAGAATCGTTTAGTAATATAAAACTGTAATGGTAGTTACAAACATTTATAACATTAGTCTATATAGAGTAATCATTCTAAAGAACATTCATATCTATTTCAATCATTTCATTTATACGGTCTTTATCTGATGCTTTATTCAATTATTCATTCTTTAATATTTCACTCATCCAAGAAAAATTTCTTTTTTGTTTTGAAAAAACGAATTTTTTTTATTTTTAGCAAAACTAAAAAAAAGGGACGAGTACTATGACAAAAGGATATAATCTAAAAAAAAGCAACTTTACCAATATATTCCTGATCGATTCCTTCTTTCCAAATATTTCTTGTTTCTGGAGTTGGTTTTCCTACTTTATTTAGATCTATAAGAACATTTTTTTACTAGCTAAAACTTTAAGTTTAATAATAGCCTCTGATATAGAATTCGCTAATTCTTCATCAATTGGACCGGCTATAGTTTCATAAAAAATATTATCAACACAAAGATAGACAATATTTTCTCCAATCAATATTTCTT
>CAZVNH010000157.1:0-981 GCA_964628575.1 uncultured Thermoplasmatales archaeon
TATCTACTGTAAGTGGAAGATTCGTTCTCTTTATTAGTGCAGTATAGCCTTTTTTATCTTGTTTTTCTTCATCAATTATCGCTGAATATCCCCAAATGGTTTTGTTTTCTTCAAGATTTTTGATAATTCTCCATACTTTTTGTCTTGAAAAACCACATTTTTGTGCAATTTCATTAATACTTTTATTAGCATTTTTTTGAAGTTCTTCGAGAATTTTTTTTTCGTCTTTAATAATTTGTTCGATACTATTTTTTGCCATATGAAACAATATAACCGAAAACTGGTATAAAAAGTTTACATTTAAAAACAATATGATTAAATCTATTTATTTATATTAAAAAATGTTTCAAAAAATTAAAATCTATATATTTTAAAAAATTATTAAATTTTTCTATAAAAAAATATTAAAAATAGTTTTATAATACAATTGTTACATAATTATTTTTTCTCCGAAACATTAATATATATTTAATTATTTACATTATCTAAAACATTATATAATAATATAAAAAATAATTAAAATAAAGGAAAGGATATAAATTCATAATATATATCTATACTGCTAATTAGGGGGAGCAAATTGGTAAATAATAGGCGCTCTGAATTTGATATAATAAGTGATATAATTAAACTATCGAGAAATGGTGCTAAAAAAACTGAGATTCTATATCAAGGAAATATGAGTTATAACCAACTACAGAGCTATTTAGTATTTCTCGTTGATAAGAATATTCTAGAAATAAAAAATGAAGAAAATGGAAATGGTAATTCGAAAATTTACTATTGTACAGATAAAGGATATAATCTTTTAAATGATATTGATCGAGCATTATCGTATTTTAAATAATATTATTTTTATAAAAACTTTTTTTAGTTTTTCTTTTTAATAATTCTATTTATAGTAATTATTATATAAACAATATTACATACTGATTTTGCACTCAGAGCTAGATTTATTTTTTCATTTGGATGGGAATAAAG
>CAZVNH010000157.1:991-5592 GCA_964628575.1 uncultured Thermoplasmatales archaeon
GGAATAAAGTGTATTATCGAGATGCATCTATAAAATTCATTAGCGGAAAGTATCATTTCTTAGCTTTATTTGTAGTATTTTTAATATTTACGGGTATCATTTTTCCAGTTTTTAATGTAAAATCTTCAAATGATAAAATAATAGATGATAATATTAGATGTGATATAGTATTTGAGTGTCCTGTATTATCTGAAATCTTGATTGATAACAATCTTTTTACCAAGATTGAAATGAGAGATTGTATTTTATATGGTGAACCAGGAAATCCATCGCTTCCTGTTTATATAGCTCGAGTATTGCTTCCAAAAAATTTTAATGTATCAAGTGTTAGTGTATCATATAGTGAATCAATAGAGCTTGATTATAATTTTAAAAAACGACCAATTGCTCCACAGCAAAATGCATATCCTCTTAGTACCAATCCTGAGGATATTATCTATGTTTTTAATGAATCAGCATATAATTCATCAGATCCGGTTTTGAAAGAGGTCTTTGAAATTGGTGATATTGGTTTTTGTAGGGGCTATAGAATTTTTAATGTTTATCTATATCCTGTTCAATATATTCCAAAAACAGGTCTTGTTTATTATATTCCTGAAATGACTGTAAATGTTCAACTTAATAATGATGAAAATTGTTTTAAAAATGAGTTTTTAAGATCAAATGATGATGATATTCAATTTATTTCTTCTCTTGTTGAAAATCCTATTGATGTAGAATCTTACATGGAAAATGTACTTGGGGGTGATATCAAAACAGAATATTCAAATGGACTATGTGATCCAGCTGATACCTATAAGTTTGTTATAATTACAAACAATGCATTGCGAGATACTACAGGATACACCTATAACTGGTCTGATTTAATTGATCATAGACAAAGCTATAGCGGTTTATCATCAACAATTGTTACCATTGAGGATATTGATTCTTGTACTGATTATTGGAATGATACAGATTTATATAATGACACACAAGCTCATATTAGAGAATTCTGTAAAGATGCATATCAAGATTGGGATACTGAATATATCATCCTTGGAGGAGATTGGGATGAAACAGCTTCGCATCAGATAGTTCCATATAGATTATATACTGACAGATACGAAGATGAAACCTATGACAATATGGCATGTGACATGTATTTCAGCCATCTTGATGGAACATGGTATTATTCAGGAGATGGTGGTTTATGGGGCGGAGGTAGAAGTAGCGGTGCAAATGATTACTATGCAGAGATATATGTCGGGAGGATCTGTGCATATGATGCAGAAATGATTTCAAATGCAGTAAATAAAATCATAAACTATGATATAAATAGTAGTCTATCGACTGAATGGTTTCGAAATGTTTCCTTCTGGGGTGGAAACCTCGGATGGACATCAACATCTAAACAATATATGGAAGAATTAAGACTCGGCACAGATACATATAGAACATTCACTGGTTTTGAAGAATGGAATGATAATAATCCAGATTATGAATGGGATACATCAAACCAGCTTTATCATGCAGATTTAGGTTCAACATATAAAAATAATTTTGATGCTTGTATTGAAAATGATGAAGCATCAATTATAAATCACCTAGGTCATTCAAGCTGGAGTAATCCTTTTGAACTTACAAACTGGGCCTATCGATATAATACAAAACCATTTTTTGGATATTCACAGGGATGCTTAGCTGGAAGGTTTCAAAGTGGTTATTCAGGTTGTGAGCAACTACTATGTAGTTCTAATGAAAGCCATGCTTTTGCAGTTGTACTAAACACAGGGTATGGCTATGGATCAGGTGGTAGTACAGATGGAGCGAGTCAATATATCAATGCATTTTTCTGGGATTATTTTTTCAACAATCAATCAAATAATATGAACAATTGGCAATTAGGTCGAGCTTTTAACTATGCAAAAGATAAAATGGCAGGCGCGATAAACTATAGATCGCCTGCATGGTGCTATGCATGGTACAGTGCTAATTTCTTTGGTGATCCTGCTCAAAAACTAAAAATGGGTGGCTCATCAGAGATTAATGATCCAGCAGTACTTACAAATCCAAATCCATCAAATCATAGTAGTGATGTTTCCATTAGCCTTTCTCAGCTTTCTATTAACATAAATGATCCTGAGGGCGATCTTATTAATTGGACAATGGAAACAAGCCCTAATATTGGAAGCAGTTCTCAAAATAATGATAATAATGGAACTAAAACATGTTCTTTATCCAGTCTTAATTATGGTACTACATATTATTGGTATGTAAACGTATCAGATGGATATAACTGGACACGAAACTCTTATTATTTTACAACAAGAAATCAATACATTCCAGACGCACCAGGTAGCTTTACGGCAAACTCAAATGGTCGTTTTCAAATAGATTTATCATGGAGCAATGATAATGAAGCAGATAGTACAAGAATTGAATGGTGTGCACAGTCTGATAGTACATGGAATATAGGTGATCATACTCTACTTTATAATAGCTCATCTGAGTCGACATCCCATACCTTGCTTGATCCAAATACATCGATTTATTACAAAGCTTGGTCTTTTAATGCAACTGATAATGTTTGGAGTTCTGGGACTACTGATAGTGCTACAACAGAGTTAAATGATTTTCCAATGATTATCAATCCAAATCCTTCTAATTCTTCAATTAACCAAGATCGAAGTTTTACATGGAGTGTTTTTATATCAGATTCTGAGGGAGATTATATTGATTGGTCTATTGAGTGTAGTAATGGTCAATCTGTTAGTGATAATGATGATTCTAATGGTTCAAAACAATTATCGTTAACTGGTCTTGATTATAATACTCAATATACTGTTTGGGTGAATGCAACAGATAATTATGATAATCGTGAAAAAATATATCTTTTTACAACCAGGAATCAGTATATTCCAGATACACCGAGCAGTTTTTCATCAAACTCAAATGGTCGTTTTCAAATAGATTTATCATGGAGCAATGATAATGAAGCAGATAGTACAAGAATTGAATGGTGTGCACAGTCTGATAGTACATGGAATATAGGTGATCATACTCTACTTTATAATAGCTCATCTGAGTCGACATCCCATACCTTGCTTGATCCAAATACATCGATTTATTACAAAGCTTGGTCTTTTAATGCAACTGATAATGTTTGGAGTTCTGGGACTACTGATAGTGCTACAACAGAGTTAAATGATTTTCCAATGATTATCAATCCAAATCCTTCTAATTCTTCAATTAACCAAGATCGAAGTTTTACATGGAGTGTTTTTATATCAGATTCTGAGGGAGATTATATTGATTGGTCTATTGAGTGTAGTAATGGTCAATCTGTTAGTGATAATGATGATTCTAATGGTTCAAAACAATTATCGTTAACTGGTCTTGATTATAATACTCAATATACTGTTTGGGTGAATGCAACAGATACATATAATACAACAACTAACTATTATACATTCACAACAATAGAATATTTACCAAATTATCCACCATATCTATCAAATGAAAATCCAGAAAACAAATCAACAGATATAGCAATTTCTATGTCAACAATAAATATAACAGTAGATGATAGGGATGGAGATGTTTTTAACTGGACAATTGAAACATATCCATCTATAGGCAGCAGCTTTGGAAACAATGAAACCAATGGAAGTAAAATATGTTCAATCTCAGGACTTAGTTATAGTACTACTTATTATTATTTTATAAATGCATCAGATGGAACGAATACAACCAAAGAATTTTATCTTTTTACAACTGAATCAGAATCCACGTCACCACCCGGTGGTGGTGGAGCACCACCAAGTATACCGAGTATTCCACCAAATGCAAATGCTGGAGGCCCATATAATGGATTTATTAATGAGGGGATTATATTCAATGGATCAGCAAGCTATGATGAAAATGGTACAATAGAATTATATAACTGGGATTTTGGAGATGGAAATACAGGTTTAGGAGAAACAACAATACACATATACAATCAAACTGGCGTTTATACTGTAACTTTAACTGTTATGGATGATGATGGACAAACAGATGAGGATACAACTATTGCAAATATAACTGAGCAACTACTAAATGAGAGTGAAAACAACGCATCAGAAAACAATACAGATAATAATGAATTAAATTCATATAATGAAACTGAGGATAGTGATAATGATGGAATTCCAAATAGTATCGAAATAGATATTGGATCAGATGTTATCGACTCTTCAGATGTCAGTGAAATAAAAATAATTGATCTTATTCATTATCTAATAGATACAAATAAAGATGGAAAAATTGATACGTTCTATAACACAGAAACTGGTGATGTTACTGTTGTAGAGTATCTTAATGAAAACACCTTGTTAATAGATGAAGATGGAGATGGAAAATGGGATTATATATATGATTTATCCAAACAAATATTAAGTGAATATAAAACAGATAATCAAAAAATACAAAATCAGAGAATAAAAATAAATCAAGTAATGTTGTTTTATTTTATAGTAATAATCTTAACTCTTATTGCTGTTCTAATAAGTAGAAATAGAATTTATATGAAATTTCTTGAAATTAGGATATCACTGATAAACTATGAAAAAAATAGAAAG
>CAZVNH010000157.1:5602-6417 GCA_964628575.1 uncultured Thermoplasmatales archaeon
AATAAGAATAGTCATATTCATTTCTTTTCAGATGATGAGCATCGCCATCATTTACAAAGTTTAAATATTCTATATGCAAAAAAAGATGAAGATAAAAAAGAAAATAAAGAAAAAGAAAAAAAGAAAAAACCAAAGACATATTATTTCAAAAAACCAGAACCTGTTGTAGTTGATAATGAAATAACTAATGAAAATATTAAAGTTAAAAAAGAAATTATTAGACCACTCCAGGAATCTCAAAATGAAAGTATAATACCTCATCTTATTGAAAGATTTGTTGAATCTGAAGAAATATCGATTGAAGAAATACATAAAAAAATTGATTTACTTATTAAACTTGATAATAATAAATTAAATCAATTAAATAATCATAATATAAATAAAAAAGTTGATAACCTTATTACTTAATAACAAGAAAAGTATTGTGATAAATTATTTGTTGTAGAATAATTTAAAAACTCATAAAATATTACATAATTGTGTTTTTACATTACATATTTAGATAGAATATTAATATAATATATTTAATATATTAATATTTTTTTTTAATATTTCTATAAAAATTCTCTCCTCTTTTAATAAAAATATTAAATTAAAAATAATAGAACATTATTCTAGAACTTCATTTCTGATTATTTTATAAATATTTAATAATTAACTATTTTTAATATAACCTTGTTTAGACATGGGGGAGACCTTCGGTTTTTCACTCCTCTCAACAAAAAAATAAAAGAAAAAAGAAGCAAATAAGGAGGAAAATAAAAACGATGAAAACTAATAAAATTGGAACAGCATTTATTGTAACAGTTTTAGCT
>CAZVNH010000158.1:0-6415 GCA_964628575.1 uncultured Thermoplasmatales archaeon
TTCTTAATACCATCAACTATTGGCAAATATGATGTTAATCAAACAGATGATGAAGATTCTGCGGAATCTTTTTCAACTTTCAATGGTGTGAAGATAATCAGACCTAAATCTGGTTATTTGTACTTATTTGATATAATTGAAATACCAATACCTTCCTCATCTCCAATTATTATAGGTGATATAACTTGTGTAGCTGAACAAGTCCTAATCTATCCTTATACTGTGAAATGGGAATTTACCGATTGGAAATATGGAGTCTATGACCTAATATCAGATAACGTCAGTGCACCATATTGGAGATGTACATATTCAAATTTTAATTTTGGTGAATTACAGATTACAGCTAGATTTTCAACTAATAGTGAAAATGTCATGAGTAGCGATTCGATTACAGCAAAAAAATTCCTTTAATAAAAAAGCAAGAACCAAAAATCGAGGTCTGTAAGAAAAACCTTATCTATAAAATTAGATGGGCTCGAGGAGATTTGAACTCCTGACCTCCGCCATGTCAAGGCGACGTCATAACCAACTAGACCACGAGCCCAGTATTTGGTAGGAATAACGTTTTTATTTTTGAAGTTTACTAATCAAAAAAATCTTTTTTTTATTACCTGCATGTGTAGCTGCATATGTACCTATGAAAAACAGTAATAAATTAAAAAATCATTGCTTTTAAGGCAAATTCAGGGACGGGATACACTTGAAAAATTATAATAAAATGTTAGAAAACACTCGCTTAAGATTTTTAAGTAGTTTAAAAAAAGATGATGAAATAGATGAATCTACATTTACAGTTTGGAAATCTGAATTATTAAAAGAACTCCCATCTTTTTGGGAAGAATTGGAAAAAAAGTAATCTAATTTATTATTTTAAATTCAATTCTCAAATATTATATATAAATTGTTGTATTCTTACAATCAATGAAATATAGAATTCCAAGTTTAACAGTTGATGGAATTATTTTTATTGATAAAAAAATTTGTTTAATCAAAAGGAAAAATGAACCATTTAAAGGAAAATGGGCATTACCTGGTGGTTATATTGAATACAGTGAAAAAGTTGAAGATGCCGTTGTTAGAGAGATTTATGAAGAAACAGGTTTAATAACTTCAATTAATTTTTTATTAGGTGTATATTCTGATCCAAATCGTGATCCTCGTGGCCATACTATTTCAATTGTATATAGTTTAAATATAATTAAAGGAGAGCTTAAAAGTGGTGACGATGCATTAGATGTTAAATTTTTTAAGATAAAAGATATTCCAGAAGAGCTTTCATTTGATCATGAACAAATAATTAATGATTTTTTAAGGAGGAATTAAAATATATGTTTTGTCCAAAATGTAGAGCACTAATGTATCCAAAGGGAGAAGAAATCGTTTGTAATAAATGTGGTTATAAACAAAAAAAAGGTGGAAGTAATATAGTTATTACCAAGCAGGATAAAAAAGAGGTAACATTAATTGAAAACAAAGAAGATACTAATGTTTTACCTAAAACAAAAATTAAATGTCCAAAATGTGATAATAATGAAGCTTATTGGATTCTTCGCCAGATGAGAGGAAGCGATGAACCAGAAAGCAGATTCTATACCTGTACAAAATGTGGATTTAAATGGCGGGAGGACTAGAGAAATCTTTAAATAATTTTTATTTTATATTAAAATTGTTCAAAAAATTATTTTGAGGGAGTGAAATGTTAAGTAAAACAAAAAAAATTATAGCAATATTATCATGTCTAATGTTTGTAATAACAATATTTACAAATGTTTCATCATTAGATATTGAAAAAAAAGCAGAATCAGATAATGAAATAGAAAATATTGAAACAATAACATTTTATAGACTTGGAGTTGATGATTCAATTACCACTATGTCAGTAGATATTAATCTTGAAGAAAATAAAGACATTGAAGAGATTCTTGAAGATAAATGTAGAGAGCTTTTTGAAAATGATCCTGAGTTTCAAAGTTATATTGAAAATGAGGGAAATAATCTTGATACAGAAAACGAGGTAGATAGCTCAAATCTATTACAGAATTTTGTAGGTGCATGGGGAATTTTACTTGTTAGTTCACGTGGGAAAGGATTACATTTAAAAACTAAACCTATCTATAGTATATATCTAAAATTAAACCTATTTAAAATAAAATTACCTCGAATAGTAATAAGAAAAATAATATCTCATATGTTTTGTAGATATCCTAATGATCCTACCGCAAAAACAACAATTATTCCTCTTATTAGAACAAGCATTAATCCATATTCTATTAGGAATATTACTGGTAATCATAGTGTATATGTTCATAGATTTATGGGTTTTACAACATGGTTAGGTCGTAAGGATTTTTCACCTCTAAATATGGCTCCTCGAGCTTTTTATGGAATCGCAAGAAGAGTTATTTGTCATAAGCTATCCTAATATCAAAATACCGTCATCGTTATAAACAAAAAACGTATATAATTAATCAAAAAAATTTTAGTTTAAAATAATGTTTGGGGAGGCAAAGAATATGTTTAACGCAAAAGTAAAATCAGAGGTACTTAAAGGAATAATTGATGTTACATCACCACTTGTTAATGAGGTAAAATTCAATGTTACGCAAAAAGGTTTATCTCTGAGAGCTGTTGATCCAGCTCATGTAGCAATGGTAGATCTCGAAGTTAAAAAAGATGCTTTTGAAGAATATAAAGCAACAGAGATGGAACTAGGAATTGATATGGATAAACTCAGTGGGATTATGCGTCTCTCAACATCCGGTGATATGGTTTCACTTGACTATGATGAAGATACCAATAGACTTATTGTAAAGATAGGTAACCTTGTTAGAAAAATGGGATTAATAGATACAGCAGGTATGCCTGATCCTAAGATGCCGAATCTTAATCTCCCTGCAAAGGTTATAATGAAAGCATCAGAACTTAATCAAGGAGTAAGAGCTTCTGAAGCAGTGTCAGATCATCTAGCTCTTTCTGTCAATAAAGATACATTTGAGCTTTATGCAGAAGGAGATACAGATACTGTTAATCTAAAGCTTCCCAAAGATTTATTAGTTGAACTTAATTCAAGCAGTAAATGTAAAAGCCTTTTTTCAATAGATTACTTTAGCAACATGATCAAACCTGTGAGAGGAGAAGATCCAATAACTATTATGATTGGAAATGATAATCCAATACGTGTTGAGTTCGATATTGCTGATAATAAAGGACATGTAACTTATTTACTCGCACCTCGAATTGAATCAGAATAAAAAAGCTGAGGTGTAAAAAATAGTTAAAGAAGGTAGACGCCATAGATATATTGCTTTTTATATACAACCTGATAACATATCTATTAATAGATCGATATTAAAAAAGGAAATGGAAATTCAATGTCAAAGTCTTTTTAATAAAAATTGTAAAGATCTTGGTATTTATCTAATTAGATTGAATCAAAAATATGGAATTGTAAAATGTAACCATATAGAAAAAGAAAAAACAATAAAATTAATGAAATCAATTAAAAAGATAGATTTAGCTGAAGTTAAAATAGAAACTCTTGGAACATCAGGAACTATTAAAACACTTGTAAATAAACACATTAAATTAGATAACATGTAACTTATTAATATATAGATATATACATTTTCTTGTACCTAAATATGCAGATGCATATGTATGTAAATAATTAGCTCAACAATAAGTTATTAAAAGACATAATAATATCATTTAATATTGTGTGGATGGGATGCAGGATGATGAGGATACAGCTATTTCTATTGAAACAATACGACCACTCGTAATGAGATCTCTAAGAAGAAGTAGCATAAGGAAAAAAATTGCGGAATATCTATTTGAAATAAGTCCTAGTGGAAGCTATACATCTGATATTGCATATAATGTTAAAACCACTCCAACAAATGTAATAGGGGCAATTCGGGGGATGGAATCTCGATATAGAAATGAAGAATCACTTATTGGTTTGAACTTAGTAGAGCTTGTTCAAAGTAAAAATAATGTAAAGATTTATAAGCTTACAGATTTTGGAAAAGAAATTATTCAGTCTTTAAAAGATAGAGGATAATAATATAATATAATTATAGAAAAATTTAAAATTAAATATTCTATTTTGTTTTTTAAAAAAGTGGAGGATAAAATTATGAAGAAAAAAATAATATCAATATTACTTGTAGGAATATTAATCCTTGTCGGATTGACAGCAAGTGCAAATGCGATTAATATTAATCAAGTAATAAAACAAAGAAATCTTAATAATGCAAATAGAGAAATTCCAATAGGATCAGCAAGTATATATGGTGATGGAATTGAGGAAAACACAATTGTAGATGCTGTCGCAAGAAAAAATTTAAGAATAGGAATTACTGCAAAACAAGAAACCGTTGATTTATACATTGATTATTCGATAAACTGTAGTGGCTCTGTCGATGAAGGTTTAGTTTATCTTAATGTACAAATAAATGGCGTTGAACTTGATAATGTTAGTGTTACTTCTCAAGACATAGATGAAGGAAAGTTAAAAATAGAAAATGTTTTATTAGAAAGAGGAAATGTTTTAACTTGTGTAGTTGGTGTTTTATATACAAACTATAATCCATTATTTCTTGTCCCAGATGTTGATGCAGGCGGTGGAGCTATAAATAAGGCAAAAAACAGTTTACATAATCCAATTATAATGCTATTTCTACAAAGAATACTAAATCTAATATCTTAGAAAAATAATTTATTCATCAATATCTTCATCTTCAAAGGTTTCATAACTATATTCATCATAGGAGTTTTTAGATATTGATGATTCTTGTTTTTTTATTATTTTTTTACATACTTTACATCGGCCTTCTTCGTCATATTCACGCCACTCCATACAATTTGAGCAAAACTCGTCATTTCCTACTTCAACCTTTTCTTTCATATTAGTAATATTAATCTATAATGTTATTTTTAAAAATTTTGTTGTTTTTTTGTTAATATAGTATCGAATTTAGATTTGGAAAAAGATTTGTATAAATAATTTCTCTATTATCAGTATCATCAGATATTAACTTTATTTCATCATCTGAATTGAAATATTTTTCAATAATCGACATAATTAACTCAAAATTTCCATGGTTTGATAAATTATTTAAATATTCTCTGAAATGATTAATAAAGATAGTTGTATTGATTTCGATATATGATTTAATTGTTATATTTATATTTTTAAAAAAAGATTTTTCATTTAACCTATAATTAAATGGTTTTTCAGTATCAATATATCTTAATTGATTATTGATATAGAATTCAATTTTTTTAACATTCTCTGATGTATTTGTTTTTATATTTAGATTTCCAAATACCAAAGGTTTGAAGTTTTTTTTAGGATAAATATTTGATACTATTTTTTTATTATTATAATAAATGGAGTTTGAGTTTAATGATAGAATCTCTACATCTTTTTTAACTTGAATTGATATCTTTTTTGAACGTATGTATCCATTTTTTTCTGCATATATTTGATATGTTCCGGATTTTGAAAAACTAGTTTTTAATATACCATATTGATTTGTTTGTTTTTTTTCTGAATCTATTATAATATCTGTTTTATTAACAGGTTTATTAGAATCATCGAGTATATCAATAATTAATTCTTCATTTTTTCTTATTTCTATATCATTTGTATCTATCTTTAATAAGTGTGCATTAGACTCTTTTGAGCAGCCAATTACTATTTCTTTATCATATCTATCAAGATTATATGATTCAATGTTGCCTGTAATTTTTTTATAATCAATCCAGATGTTCCAAAAATCTTGTTCACCATTGATTTCTTTTATTAAAAAAATATCATCATCTTTTTGATATTCAATTGTATATGAAAAATCTCCGATTTTTGATGATTCCTTGATTACGGATAGGAGATTTGGGTTATAAAGTGTAATTTTTCCTTGCCATATTGTATCTTTTTTCCCTTCAATACGAATATTTCCTGTCCATTTTTTAAATATTTTATCATCAGATGAGGCATCATCATTTGTATTATCTTTATTATCTTTATCATTATCTTCATCTACTCCATTATAATCCATTATTTTTATTGGATATGATTTTCCAAGTAGAGCAGGTAAAATATAAGATGTCATCCAGATAGGATTCATTTTTTTATCTATTGACCAGTTAAAACTACCATCATCCTGTCTAAGACTAATTAAATAATCCACTGGTGTTTTACCATTTTTTTCCCATTTAATACTGGTCGGATTTTCTTCAGTTGCAACTATAGCACTAATTGCCCACGATGTTGATGCAGAATTTGTTTTCCCCCATGATTGAAATCCACCATCATCACTCTGAGACAATTTAAGATAAGACAAGGCGTTTTTTATTATATCTGATAGTTTGCTTTCTCCTGCTGCAATTAACGCCATTATTGCAATTGATG
>CAZVNH010000159.1:0-6413 GCA_964628575.1 uncultured Thermoplasmatales archaeon
CATTTACAATATATACCTTATGTTTGCTTTTTACCATTATCTTACACAAACACAGTAGAACATAGTATATCTTTTTATGAGTCTCATTTTTTATAGAGTCAATTGTATTAATATCATGCATGTAGATAATCGGCTTATGATTATCAAGCATCATATCAATCTTAGATTTGATTTCATCAAAATACTGAAAATCCTTTTTTCTGCAAGCCATGCGGGTTTTTGTTTTACTAATATAGTTTATGTTATATTTGTTAGCAGCTATATTACTTAATACTATGTCACCACAACAATTCCATATAATATTATTAATACCAGGAATCGATTGCCGCTGACAATAACATAAATCCACAAGTGCATTTGTTAAGATGCTTTTGTCACTATAAAGTTTAAGCATATTCATTAAACACATACTGTAAGCGAGGTCGAATTTGGCATCATATTTTTTATCTTTATCATTTTTATCTTCTGATTCTTCAGAATTTTGGACTGATTTTAGCATTTTGGTTAATGATTGAACTTTCTTGCCATATTGTAAGCATAATTTATATAATGCCGTATATTTATTTGCTGACCTATCAACCGTAATTTTCCCATCCTGATCTCGATTTTGTAACATCGAATAGTCAAACTTATCCGCAGTATAAGTATACTTACCTCCTTTGGTGTGATCTTCAATATACCGAACAATTCGGTTCATAACACTATTATTGCAAGCTGCCACCTTATTTTTCTTTTTTACATATTTAAAGAAATAAGGAGCATCGCCATCCAACTGTTTCTCATAAATTTTTTGTATTTCTTCTGTAAACTCAATATTTTTTTGTGTCTTTGGAAAGTCAATTGTAAAATTAGATTTCATCGTTAAATACTTGATCAAATTTAAGGTATCATCAGTAACCTCTTCTTTATTCCAACATTTGCTAATAGTGTTGGATATATAGCCGATAGAGTGCCCCTCAACATTACAAGCAAAACTGTTAACCAATGTATTATAGATGCTCTCGTCATTGATTTGTTGAGCCGGTGCTTTAAACATCCTATAATACAAAACATCATGCGGTTTAACCATGTCAATCAGGGTGTTGCTCGGAACGATCGCAATACAGTCTCCATCTACGTCTCCCTGAAGGGCAAGCATCAAATAATCATGAATACTATAAATAATATTCTGTCCACAGTATTTAAACCATTTTTTGCAATCATCTGAATGATATACATCTCTTATGGTATGCTCGTTTCCCAAATGCGGGGAGCGGAGGCAGTCCACCTGATTTATATCGGTATCTTGATAATATCGGCAATATATATAGTTATCAGGGATTAACCCTTTAGGCTCTTTATTGCCTAATATCCATTCACAAAAGCCGTAAAAGTCAGGCTGTACATAACCGTATAAACCTTCTGTTTCAATGCGCCCACATAATAGATCATTTTTATAACTGGCAACAATTTTCCTTATTTTTGTTTGTACATATTTATCATTAAGCAAAGCAGGATATACCATCAACGCTTCTTGAAAAGGTTCTTTCACTTCATTACCTTCACAAGCTCCGAATTGCTCAAGAATTGTATTTGTATCTGTATGCAGCGCTTTATATCGGTCTATACTTTTTTTACATAAAAGCTCTATATTTTTATCAGTCGCTTTATCCCGATCAAGAGTCTGTAAAAACTGATATGCCATTTGCATCGTGTTTTTATCAGGATTATTGATGGCCGTTATGGAAAAACTAAGCTTCTGATCTTTGAAAACGTCCTTATACTCCTGCCAAGTATTATATTTATTATATGTCTTTAGTTGACTTTTAGTAAGAATCATAATTATATTTTCATCGATAATATCATGATCTTCGTCGAAAATATCTTTAATAATAATTGCATCCGCATTTTTAGATATGTCATGAAATGCAGAAACAAAATCAAAGGGGAAAACTGCACCTTTAATCCAACTTGAGCGAATTTGGAAACCTGTTAACTGATATTTTAATTCTAATTGTTGCTCAACTTCTTTCATGGCACTAGGCAAAATCATTCCCGCACCATCAGTCATATTAAGAAGATCAGGCATATTAATATGCTTATGCTCAAATGTTTCATTATCAATATATTCCACCGGCTTATTAATATTAAGCTCCATATCATCCACTACAATAACTTTGTCAATATCTATATCAATAGAAACACTGGATGATAAAGGTAAAGCCATATATGCAAGAAACTTTCCATTATTCAAGCCACCAACTTCATTGATTTTTTCAATTGAAAGCCCACACATATATTTTTGTTCAACAAATTCATCATAAATTAATTTCTCGATTAATGTAATTTTAGATTTCCGTTGTTGTCCAGTGGCAGCGGTATATATACAATACTCGACTCCATCAATTAACACTCCATTATCGATTACCTGTTTCATGATCTCGTTATGAAATATTTTTAGAACTACAATTCCCTTTAAATGTTGCTTGTCATTTGTTATTTGTTTAATATTTTCCGGTTTATTAGTTTTAATCCAATTAGTCAAATCACTTTCAAAAACTGATACCAAGTTACAATCTTCGTTTTTAAGAAAATTATCAATAGTACTGTCAATTGCCGATTTCCTTACAACGCGCTTTCCATTGAACTCATTAATTTTATCACAGAACTTTGCTCTTTCCTGCTTACGCTCATCTTTTGAATACTTTTTAATCTCATCACACAACTCATTTTCTTCATCAGTTAGCAACGAAAATGTACTAAACTGATATACATAATATTGATTAAATTTTAATGCCATCTTACTTTTCTTATTCCTCTTTCTTTTATTTATTATTGGATTTTTCAAAATATGGTATTTTATAATTATTGTGTTATAATTTGTCTTATAATACTTTGGGATGTGATATTGTTAATGGACATTTCAAATGATATCAAAAAATTGATATCTGACGAAAAAAAGCAATTGAATAATAAAAAATCTAAATCCAAATGTGATCACATTAAAACGGCTCAACGAAAAATATTTTTATACTATTGTCAGCAAATCAACAATGTAGACTCTGAAGATCTTATTAATAGAAATAAAGATATAAATAAAAAACTAAATGCTGATAATATATTACTTTTGCCTTTATTGACCAGTTTAATATCTGGACTATTAGTATATCTCTTTACAGAGTTATCCAAAAATACTGATTCTAAGATTTCGATTGACAGTCCATTTTACATGAAAGTTGCATTTATAATAATTGTAGCTTTGATTCTTTTTATCTTTTGGTATATGCTTGATTTCTTAAAAAAGACTTACATAAAAAGCCAATCAAACGATATTAATACTTTATTAAAATTTGAAAAAAGAATTATTACAGAAATAATGCGATCTCACTTTAAAGTATATATCGAGTAGGAAAGCCTGTCTAGAAAGACACATCTAATCAATTACCTAATATAAGTCATCTTCATCGACTGCAAAAGCAGTATTACCATATGTAATACTCTTTGGCTCACCCCAAACAGTGGATACAGAATCTGATTTATCATCTTTATCAAACAAAGTAGAGGTATCAATTTTATCAATATCAGGTGTATCATCATCTGAATTAAGAATCATTTCTAAGCATCTATTCTTTTCTTCTTCAGATAACTCTTCAGAATCGTCACGAGACACATCAATTGAATTACATTTATTTCTCATGTTTGGTACACGAGTTTTTTCAAAATGATCAATTATAACACCGACATAAGAATAATAACTAATTACTACCTCATCACAATTGACCTTATCTAGTTCTTCTTGAGATAAAGCATATACATTAATTGCATTTCTCCATTTTTGTGTATCCTCATTGAAATAAGAGCCTGTAATATGTTCATATAGTATTTTGATATTTTTTAGATTTTCTATTGCATTGTCAACTGTATTTTTACTTTTTACATTACACATCTTCTTAATACGTTCCATACTGGGATAACCTATCTTTGCACCCTTACTATCATCATTATTTAAAGTAGACTTAATTACTAAGAACACTTTAAATAAAGTACCTCTATCTACTTTGATTTTTGATTGAGTTAATTGAATGAATTCAGTTTCGGTTATCTGAACGAAATTAGATTTTACATCACAAAGATTATTATTTGCATTGATTTGTATTTGAAACAAGTCTTTTGGTTTTAGATCATATACAATCTTGCTATCGTTTATATTATTATCATTATTATTATCAAACTGTTTATATACAGTAATATAATCTTGATTAATTATCATAATTAGAATAGCTTTAATTACATCATTAATTTTATTTTCATTGCGATTTAACTTATAACCAATACTCAATGCAATATGTGCAAGAGTAGTATTAAGTATTCCCGAACGAGAAGCATGAATCCAAATGTAACTTACAATTAAAAACCATTTATCATTTAGTGTTTTATCTTTAAGTAAGTCAGTATTAAAGTTTACAAACACTTCTCTAAACATATTTATATCAATATTAATATTTTTATTTGCTTCTGTCATTAGTCATTCACAAAATCCTTCCTTTATAATCATTATACTGTTATATATAAACAATTTTAATTGAATTAGAGAGAAATTCACTTTTGTTTAATTTGGATAACTGTTGTTTAATAAATGGATAACTGTTGTTTCGTCCTAATTATTATACAAACTTGTAACCTGAATATTAGGAAAATCGTTTTAGGGTTACAAATTGTGTAATAGAAATTCAGTATTATTGATATTTGGGTGACAAATTGTGTCACTAAAATATTTTAACACTTTTCAGCGACTAACAAAGCGATGGCTTACTGACTATCCCCGACCATCATCCGTGAAGCAGTCTACCTTGCAATCGGCTCATTATGATGCTTTACACATATATTTATTTATCAAATCTCTGCACATATTAAGTGTGTGAGAATATGAACTAATACACTTTTGCAATGAATCATAAGAAGAGGCAAAATTGCTATTGTCAGAACCACCTAGCCCAAGCAGCGCAAACTTAAGCATGCTAGAAAATGCTTCAACTTCATCTGTTTCACCAGTATTTTTATTTGTGAAGATAGATTTAGATAGTTTCACTATATTAACCCATTCGTCAAATAACAGTTTTTCATCTTCAGCCATTTCCATATATGGGTTGGCATCGTATTGATTACATAAAACATGAAACACAGCAGAATTATCAGCACTTTTTAAGCCACTAACCCTTAAAGCATAGTGAATCAATTCATGTCTTATATTTTGTTTTAGCTTGTCAATTTCTTCATCGGCTACATTATAAATATTAATAGTCAATTGAAAGAGTTTACTTGATACATCACCAGCGGTAATAACTCCTGTAGTGATTTCAGAATAATCCTTCATTTCATCATGAAATATTATCGGAATACAATCTACCGCTAATAAATCAAAGTAATCTGACTTTAAAGTTTTAGCAAACATTGTAACATACTCTTTTAAAGAGTCACATCTATCTAAGTATTCCAGTCTGTAACGATCATACTGTTCAATATCATATTTAAGGGAATTCAAATTTTTAAATAAAGATTTACTGGAATTGATATAATGAAGGTCTTTCGGGGAAGACTTATCCTTTAGCTGATTAAAAACATAATATGCGTAAAAATCGGCGGCAGGGTTTTCAACCATTACATCTACTTTATGTTTGACTTGTCCGGTACATTCAGAAACCTTGCATTCAAAACAGTTACAGTTAGTTATAGGACTTGTTTCATTAAATCTTTTGCAGTAACCAACTGTATAGTCAGTCTCAATTTCATAATCGGGGTAGTTTGCTATAATAATCTTTGCCATTTCAATAAATTGTTGCCGTAGGGTCAATAAACTTCACTCACTTTCTCTTATACATATTTTTCAGGTGCAGGGAGTACCCCTCGATTAGAGGGATATTACCCTGTACTTAACTATTTATCCTTATAATGCCTTCTCTATATCTTGATTAATTAATCTTCTGAGAATATCAATAGCAACATCCATATAAAAGACATCAATTTCACGGCAAATTCTTAATACATTCTGCCAACGCTTTTCATTTCGCATTAATTCTGCCATATTTTCACCGCTTGGATTTATAATTATTTCACCATGGTCTGACAGATTTATATTTAATCTATCACCTTTTACCCATTGATAACTTCCGAGAATAGTTGCATGGGTAAAGACTTCTTTAATATCCCATCCTAATTTCTCAACAACTGTATCGGCTTTAATTTTACTTTTTTCATTATTCTGTTCGATAAAAACCAATAGATCTCTAGCTTTTGATATGTTTTCATAAATCATATTTTTTCTCCAGTCTTAAAATAATTTTATAGGTGGGGGATACATTCCCGTTAACCTTATCGACGTTAAGTCCATTGCTTGGCATGTGTTTATATACCTATTTACATACAGGCCTATAGAC
>CAZVNH010000160.1:0-6333 GCA_964628575.1 uncultured Thermoplasmatales archaeon
CTTTGATATAAAAACAAACAGGAAGCCCAAAATACTTGAAGATGGAAGTGTTGATCATCCGTTTGATATGATTCAGGAGGCGATTAATGCAACTGATCCATGGGATTGTATCTGTGTTAGAAACGGAACGTACTATGAGAATATTGTTATAAAAGAGCATGATAAGGATGGATTGATCTTATGTGGCGAGGATAGAAATGGAACAATTATCGATGGTGCAAATATTGGTAATTCTTTAACTATAGATTCTGCTAATGATATATGCATAACTGGGTTTAATATCACTGGAAGTAAGGAGAGTTATAGTTATGCAGGGGTATTTATCTATGGTAGTGCACGTTCTAATATTTCTGGAAACTATATCCATCACAATATGGGTTTAGGAATTAAAGTTTGGGATGACACATCATATACTTATATTAGAAATAATATAATAGAATCAAATAAATGGGATGGAATTGCAACTTGGAGCTTCGTTAACTATATAGAAAATAACCATATTTTTGAAAATGGAAATAGAACTGGGAATGCTGATGGTATTGAAATAACGAGGGCTGCATGGAAGATACAGATTAAATATAATATTATTGAACGCAATGAAGTAGATGGTATTTGGTCAGATCGGGCAGATTATATTAATATCTCTAAAAATGTAATAGTTGATAATGGGAATTATGGAATCCATATCCTTGGAGGTGAACAAAATGGAATTAAGCATAATGAGATAGTTGGAAATACAGTAGGAGGGATATTCAATGAAAAATTATCATCTGAAATTACTATAGATAATAACAACATTATTTCAGGTACATATGGGATTATACTACAAGGATCGCTTTCTGGTACTATTATCCATAACAATATTTCAGGTTGTGACTTTGGACTATATCTAGAAAATAGTAGGAGTAATAATATTAATAACAATAATATCATAGATAACACACTTTGTATTAAGCTCAGTCACTCATGGTTTGACAGAATTCATTGGAACAATATAGAAAGCGTTGAGACGTTTTTACTAACAGCACGGCTAAGTATAACGTTTGCTTGGTTTAATGACTGGCATGGAATCCCTCGAATACTAACTCCTTTTAGTATAGTCATTGTATTCCCATGGCTTTAATCTATCCTCCATCTTAATCGGAAAGATATAAATAGCATACGAATATAAAAGTAGAAGAAGTTTGAAGAAATATATTGGGAAAAAATATGAAGTTTTGCAAAGTTGGCAAAGCATTAATTATTGTATTGATGCTGTTGTTTGTCGGAGTGAATGATGTGTTAATTACCTTTTCTAAGCCGATAGGGGTAGTAATCTTTTCAGAGGATGATAATACACCTTTGATTAATGATATCGGGGTAAATTATGTAGTTGCTGATGAGAGTGCTGATAAAGACGCTGAGAGTAAAAGTATAATAGATAAGGTAATGGGTAAATATATTTCTAGGGCATTTGGGAAAAAAACCCACTGTTTATTTGATGATAATAGATTTTATTATGATAAAAAGTATGCGGTGATAATTGTTGGTTATTATAGTGATGAGCAGCATTATACGTGGTTCACGAGGGATGCTCAACGGCAGTATAATGTTTTGACAGGGAAATATGGTTTTAATGATAGTGATGTGTATATGCTTCTCACTTTGAGAGAGGAATGGGCTACTATTTTGGGTATGGATTCTGCTATTATTGATTACGATGCTACTGAGGAAAACATCATTATGGTTTTCGATTATTTAAGAGAGATTATAGATGAGGATGATCTTCTTTATGTAGTAGTGATAAATCATGGAGGTGATGATCACCACATCTACTTCTCACAACTCGATATTCAAATAGATTTTTGGCAGGGTATTTTTGCTCATGATACGTATTTTGGGTTGGAGCATATAGGGGACGATGTCGAACGAAGGTCAGTTACAATGGATGTTTTAGATAATTATAGTAATAGTTGTGCAATTGATAATAGGGTGTATGACTATGAGTTAAAGGACTATACTAATGGTATAAACGCTCGCCGAATTATCTTTGTCCTGCAACCATGTTTCAGTGGTGGATTCATCAATGACCTAAGTAAAAAGAATCATGTGATTATTACAGCTTCTACCGAAGTACAACCAGCTTTTGCTCCATTTATAGGGTATTTCTATCACGGGCTGAATGGATCAGCTGATGATAGCAATAATGACGGTAGATTATCATTAGGAGAGATTTATGAATACACCGCAAATCAGGTTTATCAATGGATTGATCAGAATCCTAACAGTAATATGGGACGACCACAACATCCACTGATTGAAGACAACGATAACGAAATAGGCAGTCGTTATAATGTCTGGTTCGGGTATGACCCCTATCATAAATATAACGATGGATATGTGTCTGCTAAGATATATAATCTAAGTTATGAAGAAATATAAACTTTAGACTTTGGATGAATACTCATTAAATGGACATATGTTAGGATTATTATATGTGATAAAGCTGGTAATAGCAATACTGATTGAAATGAGAATGTAGAATTTTTTCTAAGACGTTACTCTCTTTTTTCCTTTCCAAAATGAATGAAACATTTCTAATGCGCTTTCATTCTCAGATACACATCAGCAAGCATATCAAAATAGCTTAGTACTTTTGCCTATTTCTCTCCTGTTAAACATTCATTCTTTCTCATTTTTTTACCTTAGCATCTACTGATTGAAGGTGTTCTCATCGTGAAAATGCAATAGTGAGTCACATAGACAACGATGAAAACACCAATTAAATAAGACTTTAAAAGGTTTAAATAGTTTTGCAAAAATATTAGGATACAAATAATATAAAAATAATGATAAAAGAAATAGAGAATATAAAGTAACAAGGGGATGTACCACTAATTATACACCCCCAATTTTACACCACAGTTTTTTACGAAGCCAAACATACCAATTTTTAAATATTAGAGTTCTCTAGATTTTATATTTTTTTAATGATACAATATGTTGCATAATAAAAGTTTCTTGGTTCTATATTTGAAATAAAAGAGTTGAATAATTATAATTTTTGATAATCAATTATTATAAACATATTTATATCATACTATTATATATCAATTTTAGGATTTTAATATTTAGTGAGGTTATGAATTATGAAGAAAATCATATTAGTAATAATTATTATGCTGATAGCAAACATTTTACCTGTAACTGCTGAATTTGTTCAAAAAGAGAATGCTCCAAAGATATCTGAACTACCTAAATACTTCAGTTGGGGGAATATCGATGGTATTGATTATACAACATCAATAAAAACTCAAGGTCTATGTCCTAGTTGTGAAGCATATGGCTTAGTTGCAGCCCTTGAGACAATTGTTCAGTATCAGGTTGGTTATCCTTTTGAATGTGACCTTTCTGAAGCACATCTATTTTTCTATTCAGGTGGAACCTGTGAATGGGGTGTAAATATTTCTCATGCTGCTGATTATTTAATTGAGCATGGTGTCCCGGATGAAGGTTGTTTTCCTGATCCACTTAGGCCATATGATCCACCATATGAAAGTATTCCTGGTTGGGAAAATCGAACTGTAAAAATCAAGAGTTGGGGATGGGTAGAAAACGATGAAGATGCCATAAAAAGTGCACTGATTAAATATGGTCCACTTGTAATTTGCTTCCCGGTTTATGAAGATTTTATTCATTACAAAAGAGGAGTATATAAACATAAATGGGGTGATAGAGTTGGTGGTCATTTAGTTGCTCTTGTAGGTTATAACGATAAAGAACAATGCTGGATAGTAAAAAATAGCTGGGGTGATCAGTGGGGAATTAATGGTTGGTTTAAAATGGGATACGATTCAAAAATGTTCATCAATGGTTGCTATGGAGGAACAGGAATACTCTATGTTGATGGGGTATATGGTAACTTCATGCCAGATGTTCCACAGATATACATTGAAAAACCTAGAGATAGACATACCTATTTAGGCAACTTAGAACTATTAACATTATTTAAAAACGTAGAATATATTAGAGGTCAATTACCTCGTATTATGGTTTGGACCATAGTTGAAACAAATACAGAAAATACAGACAAAGTTGATTTCTATCTAGATGGAATACACTTACGTACAGACTATAAACCACCTTTCGATTGGAAGGTACGACCTCCTCTTGGTTTTCATACTATTGAAGCATATGCATATGATAGATCTGGTAATGTTTCAAGAGCAATGAAAGATATTTATGTCGTTAGATAGCCATAAAAACAAAAAAAAAGAAAAATTAAGTTTAAATAAAATAATATTTAAGCTAATTATTATTTAGTTTAATTTTTTTAAATTTAATATCTATATTTGTTTTTTAGTTAATTGATATAAAACCGGATTTTTTTGTAATACTTTTAATAATGGTAGATTAAAATTTACTAATCGATTATTTACCTCTGGTCCTCCTGTTTTAATCTTTGCATCAAGACTTTTAATTGTAATAGATTTTTTAATTAGAAGTTCATCTGGATGAACTGACATTATAGAATCAGATTTAAAAACAAGAGTTCCCTTGCTTGGTGTATTATCAATTGCTTCTCTTAAAAATAAAAATGGATCACTAGGTGAACCATCTCTTTTGTTTTCAAATATTTCAATCCAATCATCACCATTTAAAATATCAAAAGTTCTAGCAAACACAGCATTATCAGGTGCTAACCAAGTAAGATGCGCTTTATTTTTAATAAATAATTTATCGTTGATTAAAACTTCATCCAATGTCCACCATATTGGTGGCCATTTGTCATGATCTCCCCCTATAGTCATTAAAAACATTGTAGCACCTGGTGGACTTGTATCATATCCATGAATCACCCAAGCATGGCGAGAAGAATATCCTTTATCTGTATCTGCTTTGAATAATATCGGTCGAAACCACTGAATTTCGCTTATCATTCTATTAATACTGGCGGGTGATTCATAAAAACAATCATCACTATATCTAAAAAATGATGTAAAGGCGGATGGAGCACGTAAAAGATAACCAGTCGATGTTTCATCAGTTATAAAATCAGTATATATTGAAGCAGAAGCCTCGAAACATAATTCGGCAACCGCTGGAATATGAACATCCTTATCTAATAAATTACCTTTTTCATCTAACCATCCCTGAAAATAATCTGACCATTCGTAATAATATGCCATATGCTTCCAATCATATTCATCATCAAAATTAGCTACAACATGATAATTTTTTGAAGTTGAATAATAATCAATTTTACCAATACCTGATAAAGGCCAATTCCAGAATTTCATTACCTGTGCTATTGATAGTCCTACACATCCAACAGCACAATGGTAATCATCATTTACACCACCTGGTGGGCAAAAATTACAATATGGATTTTGTTGATTCCAAAGAGCCTTCAAATTAAATTCTCTAATATTGGAATATTTTTCATTATCCGTATTATTATTTTTTGATACAACTCCAGCTATAAGATCATTCCAATACTGAGCCCTTTCATTAAATATATTCTCATTTTCATATATTAGGTTGTTTTGTTCTTTAATATCTTTATGATAATAATTGTACATTTTTTCCATCTCAGAGAGAAAATATTGAATCTCCGAATCAAATTGATCATATATACCAGATGGACAATAAAGATAAACAGGTAACATAATTTTATCTGCTCCACATATACAGAAACTACCACCCTTTAAATGAGCAATATAAGCAATTATCTCATCATTAACAATATATGGGTCTATTTTCTCGACAACAGCATCAATTCTAACATCAGCAGATTTATACTGGACCCAGGTTTTAACAGCAGATTTAACATCGTTTTTATTTATTTTATTAGTATATGAGAAATTTATAGATTGAACATTTGGACTAATAATAATAAAAACACTAATAAAAACAAATAGGAAACCACTGACATGAAAAATCTTAAAATTTTTCATATATATGCACCTATTCTACTGTAGACTAACAAGAATTAATACTAAACCCTGACCGTCACTTAAACTTGACATTGCTTTACCAATAATAGCACCTTGGGCTCTTTGATAATCAAAAACCTTCATCGCATGACCTGTATTTGGAGAAGTTGTAATGAGATCTCCAGGTTCAATACTGCCATAGGTTGCATCACATAAACCATAAACACGTCCTGCGATAGCAACATGATGTGAACCAGTAAACATATCATCCTGAGATATCATCAAACCAGGTTTTACACCACCAGCACCACTAACAATACCTGCAACACAATGATCATAAGCTTTATCAGAAATTTTAAGACTACCAGGATTATCTGAATCAATCACAACAACCATACCTGGTATAACATATTCTTTT
>CAZVNH010000161.1:0-6320 GCA_964628575.1 uncultured Thermoplasmatales archaeon
CCGAGGAAGCGAAGGCGGAATGGGATTATAAGGGCGTAGCCCTTATTTCACTTTCAGAGAAGAAATCATAAAAATAAAGATATTCAGGTGTAACATTAACCTGGATTCTATCAGGTAGAACAGGTCTTTTAATAATTTCTAAATTTTTATATTTATTTCTCCTTGAATATTAATAATATCATTTTCTTTTAGAAATTCAACATATTTATTGTAAGGTTCAAATTGTCTTTTTTTCATAATTTTTTTAATTTTGTTTAGAGTTTGTACTCATTTGATTTTATTAGTTTTACCGTCTGATATACTAACCAAGAGGTTTATCTATTTCCTATGAATTCGATAAGCCATAAGCTAATATTTTATAATTTTTGTAATAAAATAATTTTGAGAATTGGAGAAAAAATAATTTTATAAAAAGAGAGGAAAAAAGGTTTTTATAAGCAGGACAATAATCCAAAACAATTAAATATTGACTTTGTTTCACCTTTTTTGTTCTTCTGTAGAGAAGTACTTAATTTGCTCAGGGCTGCTCACACATATGCTCCCGTGGTGTAGTCCGGCCAATCATTCTGGCCTTTCGAGCCAGCTACTCGGGTTCGAATCCCGACGGGAGCACTTATTTATTCTTTTAAAGATTAAATCATTTCGCCGATTTCTACTTCTTTGTCTTCTTCTAAAAAATAATCATCAAGTTCATCATCGATATCTAAATTAGTTGATGGTTCTGAATAGCTATTTTTTTGCTTTTCATTAGTTATTGTATCCTTTAAATATATATATGTTGCAGCTATTGTAAAAATAATTATTAAAAAAAGAAATATTGAGATAATTTTTTTATTCATTTTATTTCACTCCATATCTTTTAATTACCTCTTCCATTACCTTTACCGGGATTACCACCAGATCCGTTACCATTATCAGAGTTGCCATTGTTTCCATTATTATTGTCAGAGTTTCCATCTTGACCTTTTCCACCATTCATGTTATCTATTCTATTTTGTATTCTCTCCATTAATCTATTATTGTCATTATCTTCTGCTTTTTGTAGTCTATTTTGAAGTCTTTCAAGTTTTCTTTCCTCAAAATTATTTGAGGAATTATTAGCAAAAATCTTTGCTTGTACTTTATTTTTTATTTTTTCTTCCATAAGCTCTAAAACGATTTGGTTTTTCTTTTCTTTAATCATCTGATTAACCATTTTACTAATTTGATTTTTTACTTCTTCAACAGAGAGATTTCCGTTTATATAATCTTCATAAAACGATTCATTAGACTTTCCAATTATTCCAAACAATCTATGTATTTGATTTCTATTAAATTGTTTGATTCTATTTCTAATTCGTTTACTATAATTTTCGAGAGTATTAAAAGCCATCTCTCTAATCTGTTCTTTGATCTCTTTAAGTTTTTCATCATCTAATAGATCTTTTATTATTTCTCTAAATTCTTTTGTAAGGTTTTTTGCATCTATTTTTAAATCTATAAATATTTGAACTGATTCATCAGAGGTTGTATTTGCATTTTGTGCATCCTCTAAAAGAAGTCGCATTTCTTCAAGAATATACTCTAAATCAGTTGTATTATAATCTAAAGCTTGTAATATTTCAACTGCTCGTTCTCCTATTAAAATATTTTTCGTAAGAGCTTTTTCTAATTGCAAAAGCCTTATTTCTGAACCTAACGAATTATTCATTATTTGGATTTCACATTCTGTTTCTTCATCAACTACTTCTTCATTTTCTTCAGGTTCTTCTTCTGCATCATCTGCTAATGCTAATGAAGAAATTGAGGCCATTAGCAATAGCACCATTAATAAACTTACAATCTTTTTCATATCATTATCACATTCCTCGGAAGCCTAATTCATTCCGATTGTGATTTAGATATTGTATGAAACAACTTATATATCTTAACCGAAAAACACCGGAACAAACCGGAACAATCAATAAAAAAAATTTTATTTATTGCTTTTTCAAACGAATAAGATTTGACATACCTATTTTTTCAATTTCAATTATTCCTTTTATTTCAAGAGAATGAATATTTCTTGAAACAGCAGCTTTTGGAATATTCAGTGTTTTTTGAATTTCAGCTTGTGTAATTGGTTTGTTATTGTCAATAATAATCTTCATTATTTCCTTTTGTCTATTATTTAATCCTTTTAAATTATAGTTTTTATAATGATCTATATTTTTGACATTAGAAACAGATATTTTATCTTTAACAATATAAAAAACTATTAAGATAATTAAAACAAAAATAATAATTAGAAGAATCAAAAAGGTATCTTCTTCAAATGTTTTATTTTCTTCTTGAACTTTTTGTAATTGGTACTGTACAACTAATGAAAGAGGTTTATTTTCTCCAAAGCCTTTTACAATTAAATTTCCACTTTCTTCTTCGATTCTTATAGGACCATCTGAATTAATATAATTAATTGATGAACCTTCAGGAAAAGTTACACTAAAGACATAATCAGAAAATAACTCATCTTTTGTAATATTTAAAAGCCAAAGACTTTGGTCTTTCGAAGTATAGAATTCTGAGTTTTCTACTAATAAATCTGGATGGTTAGAAACACCGGTAATAGTTACAAATCCTGAATTATCAACAGTGATATCAATATCAGCATAATATTCTTCACAAGAAACAATAGGAATAATTAGAATAAAAGAAGATATAAAAAATATGGAAACTAAAAAAAATTTAATTGTTTTAGATTTCATTCTCACCACGTAATAAATAATATTTTCTAATATTTTAATGTTAAATTAAGTGTTTAAAGTTAAAAATATTATAAACTTTATAGTTTTTTAATATTTTTCTAAAAATTTTTAATTCTTCCTCTTAATTATCTTCTTCTGAAAAAAGGTAATAAATAAAAGAATAAACGATAATATTGCTAAATAAAAACCTAAGGCTGGTCCCCAGCTGCAATTCACTAAAACATTTTCAGGTTCTCCAGGAATAGTTGTATCAATATCACCACTACCTATAAAACTACCAACTCCTATTTCTGTGAGTTGTGACATAGCATAAAAGAAGATACCTACTACTGCTATAAGTAAAATAAAACTAATTAAGGTAATTATAAAACTTGTTTTAGGAAATCTTCTCTGGATTAAAATACTAACGAATATAATCAAAATTGTTACCAAAAGAATTGTTGATAAAAGCTCAAGCACCATAGTTACTTCATCAGGTACTTGACTAACATCACCACCTATTACATCTGATGTTTCGGTTAAGGTAACTATTTTACCTGGGATTAATAATACATTAGTATTTGTTTTAGCTCCATCTTCTTCACCATATAAACTCCACCATGGTAAAAAAACAGCTATTAAAATTATTGCAATAATTATTAATTTTATACCAGTTAAATAAAGTTTTTTCTTGCACATTAAAAATAAGGATACTAAAATAAGAAGTATTCCTAAAATAAGAATAATTCTATGAAGAAGTGATGATTCTTTAGATAAAATATCAATATTTTTATCTGCTCTAACATCTATTTTTTGTTTAGCAATTTCTTTTTCATCAGAATAAACCGTTATTTCATAAACACCAGGAGGAACACTAAAACTTGCTTTACCATTATCATCTATTGTCTTTTCAACCTGTTTATTGTTTCTTTTTATTGTAATTTTTTTATCCTTAATATTTTCTCCATATTGATTCATAATATTTGTATCTATATTGTATTCAGCAGGAAAAACAAGGTCAATTTCATTATCATTATCAATTTGAATATTTTCCTCAACGATGAATGATTTATATCTTAATGTTAGATCATAATCTGAACCATATAAATCTGTGAAAAGATATTCTCCATCATCAATTTTTTCTGCTCTAATATTAATTGGTTCTATCATTTGACTGCTTGTTAGAGTTGGATTTAAATCAACAGATGGTGCAAAATCCCATGTATCTCTTACATTTATTTTTAGTTGATATTTATCGATTTTAAATGTTTCTTTTTCAGGAGCTATTGTACTTACAAGTCCAAGTTTGATATCTTTTTCATCAATTAAAAAACCTTGATAAATAGTTTGAAGTTTATAATTTTTTAAACTATTGATTGGTGCATAAATAAAACCATTTCCATTCTCATCAGATAAAGTATCAGCTATTATTTGACTACCATCTAAAAGTAAAAACTTGGTATTTGCTACACCATTATCTTTTTGATCAGTAATCTTCAACTTAAGGTTTCCTTCAGGTTTACAAATAATATTTATCTTTGTGTTTTTTTGAACATCAACAATTGAGTATCCGATATATTTCCGGGTTCTATCTGTTTTAATGTTTTCACGGAAGATCTTAACTACATAAACACCTGGTTCAAGATCTGGAAATATTATTTTCTTAAAAAGTGTAGTATTTCTCCAGTCAAATAAGTTAAATAAAATCTTTAGAATTTCAACAAGGCTTTTTCCTTCAAAATCAAGGTCAATATTACCAAGGGCAAGTCGGCCAACTGATCCTGATGATTTAAAACTATTATCTTTGTAAAGCTCGGCATATATATATGAACGATTTTTACCACTAACGGCAGATAGAATAGCTCCTAGTGGAAATGATGGAGCAAAATGTGCATATGCTGTTAATTGGTATCTATCTTTATCCTCTTCTTCTATTTTTGTATCGAATTCTCTAAGAGATGGTCTGTATTTAACAAGTTCTTGAAAGATATCTGATTCGTCATCAAGTTGTTCAAAACCCTCTTTTTCAATTGATATATATTCAACACTCATAGATATATTCATACCTTTTTGCATTACTGGATTATATTCTCTATTAGTATCATACGCGTTTCTTCCAATAAACATATTTCCAGTATCAGCTTCAAGACCAGGAAGTTTAAGATTTTGTTTAACAAATGCTTTAACCTGTAAACCATCTTCCTCGCCATTGATTATGTTTTTATTAGAGTTAACAATTAATGCATGGGTAAGACCAGTTGATGGATTAGTAAGTGCTGCCCAGGCTTTTTCACCAAGATCAATGTCGGCATCTGTAGAAAGGATTTCTTCTTCTATTATTGAATCTGGATTTGGAGGAATGGAAAAATCCTCAATTATATCGTTTTCATTATACAAAACAAGATCTGGAAGTATATCACCGATATTCATTTTATCAATTGTTGCACTTCGGGACTTTGGAGATACAATTCCACAATATGTTCCATCATACAATCGTGTATCTTCTATTGTAATTGTTTCAAGGATTTCATGATTTATATCAACAAAAAGCCTTTTTGTATCAGTTGGTGAATAATAATATGTATAGATATTATCTGTTTTTAGATTCCCCTCTGGGCTTGTACTCTCGACTCTAACTCTTGTCATAAGGTTTCCATCGACAAGAACCTGTTTTTTAGCTTTTGTAGTCCATGATGGTCCTTTATATCCTGGTTCTTCAGAAAAACCATATCTCATATCAAAACTACTAAGTTGATCAACATTATTTGTTTCAACTTCGGTAGATCCAGGTAAATATTTAGCAACAGATTGAGATATTGGAAAACCTATTAATTCACCTTTTTGAGTAACTGAATATAATACAAAACCTTCTTCTTTGATTCCGTAATAATCAAAAAAGATTTTCTGACCGGATATTGGTTCATAATAATAACTTGAATCATAAACCTCTACATGATCATCATAGTCAGGGCTATCTGTTTCTTTAGAATCATAAAAAACAAAATATTTTTCTTTTCCATCAGATTCTTTTGGAATCAAAAAAACAAGATTGCATGATGAAATATGAGTATCATCACTAAATTCTAAACTGTAGATTTGCGATTCTATCTCATTGATGTTGTTACCATCATCAAATCCTACTCTTACCGAGTGACTTATTTCATCTATTGCCCAACATGGATTATTAAAATATATTTTTACATCAATTGCTTGATATTTAGCTTGAGCAAGGCTTGTATCAATAGGAATATTAATTTCCTGTTTGTAAGATAAATCATCAATATTACTTTGAGTATAGTTATTAAAACTTAAGACATTTGGATTTAATATTGAAAATGAAAGTATTGCTATTATCCATATTATAGATATTTTTTTATATTTGAAATCCATGTTGAAGTATAATAATAGATTATATTAATATAAATATTTTTATGTAAAATATTACATTAATATAATTTTTTAGAGTTTTATGTAAATAATGTTGTAATTAAAAAAATTCAAATATATGTTTTTTATAAGATTTTCCAAACATCCATATCTATTCTATTTGCATTTCCATCATTATCATAAACCATGATTCTAAGATGATGTTTACCAAAGCTGATTTCGTCCCAAATC
>CAZVNH010000162.1:0-2060 GCA_964628575.1 uncultured Thermoplasmatales archaeon
CTGATAATACAGCAGGTACTCCTACAACTGGTGATAGTTTTACTTTTAATGCAACAGTTACAGATCTTATTGATACTCCAATTGTTCATGTTGAGTATTGGTATGACTCAGGGACTCACTCAAATGAGACTATGACTGCTACTGGTATAGGTAATTATTTTGAAAAAACAATAACTGTATCTCATACTTTAAATATATTATATTATAATATTTCTGCTAATGATTCTTCATCAAATTGGAATCAAACAGGAATGCAGAACCTTGGAAATGTTACAGATAATGATCTTCCTGAAATAAGCGATCTTCCTTCAGCAAATCCTACAACTGGAGATGTCTATAATTTCACAGTTAATATATCTGATAATATCGCTGTAGATGGTGTTTGGTTAAATTACTATTTTACGGGTAGTTGGAATAATGCAAGTATGACCTATAGTAGCGGATCTGGAAAATATTACAAAGAAATTACTGCTCCTTCAGACGCAACAATCTTTCATTACAATGTAACAACAAATGATACCAGCGACAACTGGAATGAAACAGGAGATCAAACCATTATTGTAAATGATAATGATCCACCAGAAATAACTGATAATACAGCAGGTACTCCAACAACTGGTGATAGTTTTACTTTTAATGCAACAGTTACAGATAATATAGATACTCCTTCTGTTTATGTTGAGTATTGGTATGGCTCTGGAAGTCATAATAATGTTACTATGACAGCTACTGGTATAGGTAATTATTTTGAAAGAGAGATTACAGTTTCTGATACAACTGATATTCTATATTATAATATCTCTGCTAATGATACCTCTTCCAATTGGAATGAAACAGGTGAACAGAACCTTGGAAATGTTGTAGATAATGATAATCCAGTTACTACATTTGAAACAGGATCACCGATATATCCTGCAGTAGGTACTAATCACTCAAATATAACTACAAGTACTATGTTATATTTTAATTCATCAGATAACGTTGGATCGTATTTTATACATTATCGTATCTGGAATACAACAAATGGCTGGTCCTCCTGGATTGATGGAAGTGCAGATACTGATCTATTCTTTACATTAGATGAAGAAGGTTTAAATTATATTGAATATAACGCTAGTGATACAGCTGGAAATGATGAAACAACTGATAATATCACATTATATATCGATGATACAAGTCCTACAACAACTTTAAGTATCAGCAGTCCAGTTTATCCTTCATTTGCTGATGGTTGCAATATAACAAGCAGTAGTATCTTAACTTTGTCTAGTTTTGATAATCCTGCTCATAATTGTAGTGTTGCTTTTAGATGGTATACTGATAATGGTGCATACAATGTTTATAGTATTCCTTTTACATTAAGTGGTGAAGGTGAACATATTATAACATATGGATCACAGGATAATCTTGGAAATAATGAAACAGCAAATACATTTACAATCTATTTAGATGATTCTTCTCCTTCTACTACTTTGACTGTTAATGAGCAGGTTCATCCTAGTTCTCAGAGTGGTTGTAATGTTACTAGTAGTACGACTTTAACTCTAGCTGGTGTTGATAGTCCTGCTCATGATGCTGGTGTTGCTTATAGTTATTATAGATATTGGAATTCTACTAGTGAATGGACTGGTTGGACTTTGTATTCTGGTGCTTTTACTCTTGGTGTTGATGAGGGTTTGTATTATTTGGAGTTTAATTCTACTGATAATCTTGGTAATGCTGAGTCTTCGAATAATTGGAGTATTTGGGTTGATGATTCTGCTCCTACCACTACTTTGACTGTTAATGAGCAGGTTCATCCTAGTTCTCAGAGTGGTTGTAATGTTACTAGTAGTACGACTTTAACTCTAGCTGGTGTTGATAGTCCTGCTCATGATGCTGGTGTTGCTTATAGTTATTATAGATATTGGAATTCTACTAGTGAATGGACTGGTTGGACTTTGTATTCTGGTGCTTTTACTCTTGGTGTTGATGAGGGTTTGTATTATTTGGAGTTTAATTCTACTGATAATCTTGGTAATGCTGAGTCTTCGAATAATTGGAGTATTTGGGTTGATGAT
>CAZVNH010000162.1:2160-6287 GCA_964628575.1 uncultured Thermoplasmatales archaeon
TGTTAGTCCTGAGACTTTGGTTGTTGTTGGTAATATGGATGTGACTGCTGAGTTTGTTTTGTCTGAGTATTCTTTGACGACTCATGTGAATGGGTCTGGTGGTGGTACGGTTGAGGTTAGTTCTGTTGGTCCGTATTATTATGGTGATGTGGTGACGTTGTGGGCGAATGCTAGTGTGGGTAGTGTGTTTGGTGGTTGGTATGGTGATCTTGGTGGTTCTGTTAGTCCTGAGACTTTGGTTGTTGTTGGTAATATGGATGTGACTGCTGAGTTTACTTTATTGGAGTATAGACCTGAGTTAAGACCTAATGTTATGAGAATTGATTTAAAACAATCAATAGACGATAATATTTGGAATGATACCTATGGCTCTTTATATTCTCTTTATTCAATTCCAATTGATTCTGGTCAACCATCATATTTTATTAATATTCAACAAGCAAATGTATCCAGAAGTTTATTAGATGGTTTTTATGGTTTTTATATAAATTCTAATCCTTCAGGTTATTCTGCATACTGGAACGGATTTGGTGTAAATGCGGGTGCAATTCCTGGTACATGGGAGGCTCATATGTGGAAAATTATTAATGGTGATGCTCCTCGTTTCTATATAAAAGTAAATACAGCAGGTGTAACCCAAACTTTAACTCTCATTGATGGTCTTAATAAAGATTTTTATGGAGTTGATGATGCCACTTTTGAAGTAAACGGTAACATACCTCTGGGATTGTATAGTTATACGGGTAATGTAACAGGTATAGAAGGTATTGACTCTGGATCTTTTGAATTTTATTTCTATTTTGTTGATAGTTCAAATTCTGTAGTATGGGTTGATGATAATTATGATCCATATACCCCTGGGTGGGGGGTTGATCACTTTGATTCGATAAAAGATGGTGTTGATGCAAGTATTGATGGTGGTCTTGTATATGTACATGGTGGTATATATGATGAAGTATTTACTATAAGTAAACCAGTTATTGTTAAATCAAAATGGGGTTATCTTAGTACAAATATCACAGATAATAATGCAAAATATTCAGATTTAGTAGACACTTCAGGTCATACAGTTAAAATAAACAGCAGTCATGTATTATTAGAGGATTTTACAATTGAAAGATTTGAATATATTTTAGAAAATGCAGCGGTTGGTAATTCTGATGCAACTGGTATATCATATGTAGATGTTCAGGATTGTACTATTAAATCATTTTCTGATACAATGCTTTTTACAGATATAGATCATCTTAGTATTAATTCAAATGCTTTTAATTGTCAGTATGATAATACTGCAATTAATCTTACAAATGTATCTAATATTTTATTATTTAATAATAATTTAACTAACTATAATTACCATGCTGCACAATTAACTGATTGTAGAGATGGTTTTATCAAAAATTTAGAAATAGTTAATAAGAGTAATAGAGGTATTTTTTTAAATCATTGTGAAAACATATCTGTTACTTCAACGAGTTTTAAATTAGTAGAACAAGAAGGTTTTTATGTTAATGATTCTATAGATATTGCGATTAAGGATTGTACTTTTATAGATAACTTAAAAGGTATTGGTCTTGGTGAAAATTCTGTTGTAAATATTTCAGATAATACCTATGTTAATAATACTTATGATATTTATCATGCAATCTATTTAGAAAATCAAGATATTCACTATAGCGAGTTACAATATGCAATTGATATCGCTGATATAGGAATGGATGTAAATATTTATCCTGGAAATTATACGGAAAATATAATGCTTAATAAAAGCCTTAGTTTACATGGTTTGGTTAATAAAGAAGAGGTAATTCTTTATGGTGAAAATACAAGTCCGACGTTGTTGATTGCCGGTGATTTAGATGAAGTAAAAAATGTACTGATAGAAGATCTTACGATTATGGGTGGTAATAATTCTTTAAAAACAGGTATTTACCAAGATGTTAGTGGACTTTTAGTTTTAGATTGTATTATACAAAATCCACTTAATGGAAGTGCTGTTTATATTGATCCTCATAATTTTTCTGATGAATCTAGTTTCCGTCTTGGTGTAGATATTTTTGATGATCCTGTTGAATTTAGATATTGTATGATTAGAGATGGATTTTATTATCAATATTGGCCATATGAAGCATATAGTATTAATATCGACGATCAACTTGTTTTAAAATTTAACGATATTGATCATGTATTTTTGAATGGTAGCGTTTCGGTTTTAATTGAGGATAACGATATTCAAAGCTTAGGTATGATGTATTCAAGAGATATTCAGATTATTAAAAACACATTTGAAAATCCATGGGAGATTTTAAATGGCATATATCTCTGGTCCATTAATGGAACCCCTGATGTTGGTGATGTTAACATTATTGATAATATTATTTTAGATTATGATGGAATTGGTATTCTTGTTGCAGGTGCTTATGATATAACTATTATGAAAAATGATATACGTGCATGTCTTGAGGAAGGTATAAGAGTTACAGAAGAGTATGTCACTGATGATGGGCGAAGCTGTATTGGAAATGTCTATAATTTAGTTGTTCAAGATAATAATATTACTCTTTGCGGATCTGGTTTAAAATTAAACGAAAACGTTGAAGGATCAGATATCTCTGATAACACTTTTGATAGAAACCAGGAGGGTATAAGATTACATGAAGCCTCTTATATTTCAATATATGATAATACATTTATTGATAATAATATTGGTCTGAGAATAGATATAGATAGTATTGAAAATATTATTTATAATAATTATTTTGATAATTTTGTAAACGCTGAAGATAATTCAGAAGTAGCAAATATTTGGAATACTACTCTTCAACCTGGGACTAATATTATTGGTGGTCCATATCTTGGTGGAAACCACTGGAGTGATTATACGGGTAAAGATACTGATGGTGATACCATCGGAGATACCAATATTCCATATACGGGTTCAGGGAAAATTATGCACGGGGGAGACTACCTGCCCCTTATTTTAACTGATCTTACACCTCCAAGTGTACATGTTATTTATCCTAATGGTGGAGAATCAGTAAGTGGAACAATAACAGTTACTTGGACTGCTAGTGATGATTTTGGTGGTGATCTTGATATAGATATCGAATATAGCAATAACAGTGGAAATACCTGGCATATGATTGCAATAAATGAACCAAATGATGGAGCATATGATTGGGATCTATCTGGCCTACCAGAAGGATCTGAGTATCTTGTAAGAATAACTGCAACTGATGACGCTGGTCTCTTTAGCAATGATACTTCAGATAATAATTTCACTGTCTATACAGAGTTTCCTAACCCAGTTGTAAGCATTGTAAAACCAAAAATAGGGTATTTCTACGTACTTGATACTCAATTGATCAGATTTCTATCAAATAGCTGTTTTATAATATCAGATATAACAATCGAAGCCGAAGCTGAATCACCGGTTGGTATACAAAAAGTAGAGTTTTATATTGATAATCAGAAGGTAAATACTAGTTTTTCACCTTATCAAGGGGTTTATTTCTGGAATTGGGATGAAAGAACGATATTCTCTCATGAAATCAAGGTAATTGCTTATGATATTTATGGAAAAACAGGTGAAGCAGAAATAGATGTTACTATATTTAATTGGGGCATAATACCCTAATTATCTTTTTTTTACTATAATTATGGGGTGACTGTTGAGTTTACAGATGATTGTTATATTTTACTGTGAATGTAGTGGGTAATGGTTTTGTTACAAAAATTCCTAATTTGGGTTTAGTATTTTTATATTAAAAATAATAATCTTTCCTCAAATTATTATAATATATTATATTGATATCTATGATAAACAAAATCCATAATCAATTATATTTTAATTTAAAAATATCTTTGATATTTTCTTAAAATTTGATAATACTTTTAATATACTCTTGAAAACTTTATATTATAATAAAACTTTATTTATTCATTTATGTCTCGAACTGGTGTTGCAAACTTACCGTTACATGGAGGTGCTGCTCCAAAATGGTTGTTTAGAAGAATGGTAAAACTTTCTGAAGGAATTATTGAAGTAATTCTTCAAGAGTATGGTATGGATGAATTATTAAGACGTTTATCTGATCCTTTCTGGTTTCAATCATTATCTTGTGTAC